>CADCOL010000033.1 GCA_902803015.1 uncultured Lachnospiraceae bacterium
AATCGCCGAGCGGAACGCCTTTTCATTAATCGCGCACGGATCGTCAGCGCCCGAGAAGAAGCGAATCGGAAGATCCGGATTCTCCATGATGAAGTCGCCGTCTTTATATGTCAGCATGGTCAGTTTTACAAGATTCTCGAATCCGTTCAGCGTAAAGCAGTAATTGCAGAGAGGATCCGCGTTATACTTCTTCACCTCTTCGGGGTTGGAATTCACCCAGGCGTGCGGAATTTCTTCTTTGGCAAAAGCTTTCTCATAGGAACCCATAACAAGACCGGCAATCAGCATCAGTCTTGCCCTTTCGCCTTTGAATTTCTCAATAAGCCGGATCAGCATGACGCCGGCCTTCATTCCGGCCTGTTTGGAAGGCGATCCGATTACACACAGTTTGTCGATGTCTTTGTCGAATTTGCGGATATAACAGCGCACTACCATCGAGCCCATGCTGTGTCCGAGAAGCGTAAAAGGAAGATTGTCCTTACCGGTCAATTCCTTTGCATATGCCTTAATTTCCTTCGTGATGTTATGCGTATCACGTACGAGTCCAACGTATCCGCCCTCGTACATATAGCCCAAGTCATCCGGTGATTTGACACTCGCACCGTGACCTCTGTGGTCATGGATCACGGTAAGGTATCCGTTCTTTGCCAGATAATTCATGAACGGAATGTAACGCTCCTTGTACTCGTTCATGCCGTGTACAAGCTGCACGATTCCTTTAATCTCTTCCGGCTTCTCCGGCTCTATCCGAAGCACGGACAACTCCAGTCCGTCCGCCTTCGAAATATGCGTATACTTCGTCTCTTTCATAACTCAATCCCCCCATCCTATGAAGATATGCCCATATAAAAATTATAGTCCATCCACCCCCGGTTGTCGACAAAAAACGCTGCAGACATATCGCCTGCAGCGCCTTTTATATATTCACTATTCACATTATCGCCAGATAATTTTGCACCTCAAAGCCGAGGCCTGCTTAAAGCCAATGCCCACTCAGAGCCGGGACTTACTCAAAGTCCACAACATCCGCCCACTTAAGAAGGAATTCTTTTTCTTCGGGCTTGCCCTTTACGGACTGGGAAGCCGCTACGATCGGCAGCCACTTCTCCACATACTGACGTGCGGTATCGGTCTTCTCGCAGAAGAGATTCAAATACTTCGCCGCAAGTTCGTCCTTGCCCGCAAGGCTGAATAAAAGATAGGTTCTTGCAACGTCCGCAGAAGCGTTTCCTGCGGTAACATGCGCCCAGTCAAGAATGTGCGGAACGCCCTTCTTGTCGATAATAATATTCGACGGGTTAAAATCGCCGTGGCACACTTTATTGTGCGTCGGCAGTGCCGCAAGACGTGTATGCAGCTCGTAACGGGCAGTTGCATCGAGTGCGGACTGGGAAATCTTTCTCTGCATTTTTTCCTTCTGGGAATTCAAGTTTGCAACAGTGTGGGAATGCACTTTAATCTGCAAATCCACAAACAGTTCCAGATATTCGTCTTCTTTCTTCGGATTCTTGTCCATCAGTTCCTGCAAAGTTTTGCCTTCCACGAACTCGGTTGCGATGGCCCACTTGCCGTCGATTTTACCAACCTCGCGGATACGCGGAATGTGTAAATCCTTTAAGTCTTCCACTCTTGCCTGATTGCAGGCTTCGTTCAGAATATCTGCCTTGGAGAAAGCCTCGTTCTCAAATACTTTGATGGCGAGATCTCCGTCACGGTAAATCTTTTTGGTACCTCTGTCCGAAATCAGTTTATCCAGTTTCATAATTTACACCTCCGTATGCTTTCCATAGTAAGCATTTAAGTACATCTGCTTAATCTCGCTCATCAACGGGTATCTCGGGTTTGCGCCGGTGCACTGATCGTCGAATGCCTGCTCGGTCATGTCGTCGAGGCGCTCTAAGAATTCTTTCTCATCGATACCGTAATCCTTAATGGTCTTCTTGATACCGATCTTGTTCTTTAATTCATCGATGGCCTTAATGAGGTTCTCTACCTTCTCTTCATCCGTCTTGCCCTTTAAGCCGAGTGCGGTTGCAATCTCCGCATATCTTGCAAGGGTATGAGGATGATCGTACTGGGAGAAGGTTCCCATCTTGGTCGGAACTTCCGCCATGTTAAAGCGGATAACTTCATCAATCATTAACGCATTCGCAACACCGTGCGGGATGTGATAGAAAGCACCGAGCTTGTGTGCCATGGAGTGGCATACACCCAGGAATGCATTTGCAAATGCCATACCTGCCATGGTTGCCGCATTGGCCATTTTCTCTCTTGCTTCGGGATCGTTCGGTCCGTTGTCGTATGCTCTGGGCAGGTATTCGAAAATTACCTTCAACGCCTGAATTGCAAGGCCGTCGGTGTAATCCGTTGCCATTACGGAAGCATATGCTTCAAGCGCATGCGTTACCGCATCGATACCGGATGCACTCGTTAATCCCTTTGGTGCGTTCATATGCATGTCCGCATCGATAATCGCCATATTCGGAAGCAGTTCGTAGTCCGCAAGCGGATACTTCGTTCCGGTCGTTTCGTCGGTAATAACCGCGAACGGCGTTACTTCGGAACCGGTACCTGCAGAGGTCGGAATTGCGATAAAGTAAGCTTTCTCTCCCATCTTCGGGAAGGTGTAAATACGCTTTCTGATGTCCGCAAAACGCATTGCCATATCCATAAAATCTGCTTCGGGATGCTCGTAAAGTACCCACATGATTTTACCTGCGTCCATTGCGGAGCCGCCGCCGAGTGCGATAATCGTATCGGGCTTAAACTCTGCCATCAGTTTTGCGCCTTCCTTTGCGCATGCAAGGTTGGGATCCGGTGCAACGTTACTGAACGTCGTATACTGAATTCCCAGTTCTTCGAGTTTATCGGTAATCGGCTTCGTGTAGCCGTTTTCGAACAGAAATGTATCCGTTACGATAAACGCACGCTTCTTGCCGTAAACCGCCTTTAATTCATCGAGAGCCACCGGTAAGCAGCCCTTCTTCATGTAAACCTTTCCGGGTGCTCTGAACCACAACATATTCTCTCTCCTCTCCGCTACGGTTTTAATATTCAAAAGATGCTTGATGCCGACATTCTCGGATACCGAGTTGCCGCCCCAGGAACCG
This sequence comes from uncultured Lachnospiraceae bacterium, assembly GCA_902803015.1. GTDB lineage: Bacteria > Bacillota > Clostridia > Lachnospirales > Lachnospiraceae > UBA3766. The sequence continues at coordinate 3,111 of CADCOL010000033.1, forward strand.
CATCCGAGGGTAAGGGAAGGAGCAAGTTTAAAGTTGTATAAATCCCCGATTCCGCCGTGGGAAGAAGGTGTATTGATTAAAATACGGCAGGTCTTCATACGCTCGCCGAATTCGGCGATTTTTTCCTGTTCGGTAATGACATTGACGTAAAGCGAAGACGTATGTCCGTATCCGCCGTCCGCAATCAGTTTCTCGGCCTTGTTCAATGCTTCCGCCCAATCCTTGGCACGATACATTGCAAGTACCGGAGATAATTTTTCATGTGCGAATTCTTCGGAAAGTTCCACGCTCTTAACTTCACCGATCAGAATCTTCGTCTTCTCGGGAACCTTCACGCCGGCAAGTTCCGCAATC
>CADCOL010000034.1 GCA_902803015.1 uncultured Lachnospiraceae bacterium
ATGAATATGTTGATGTTTCTCATAATTATATTGGCATATATTGTAGTCATCGGAATTCTGAACGAGAAAATCTTTCATTTACAGAGCGATATCGCGCTGATTGCGTTTTCTCTTTTGTTTTCCGTGATTCTGTTATTCGTGAAACCCCTGTTTCCGAACGCGGCTCCGACAGTCATAATTCAGGGCCTTGAAAACTTCGGATTCCGCGAATATTTAATGGACGGTGTGCTTTGCTTCATGCTTTTTGCGGGTGCAAGCAAAGTCAACATGGGCAAATTCAAAAAGAACTTCCGCGCAATTTCCCTTCTTGCATTACTTACCACATTATTATCTTCGTTTTTATACGGTTTGCTTTTCTTCGGAGTTGCAAAGCTTCTTCATATCCCGATGGATATCTGGATGTGCATTCTTTTGGGCTGCGTGGTTTCGCCGACGGACCCGATTGCGGCAACCGGAATTTTAAATAAAATCGGATTATCGAAGAATGTTTGCTCCGTCATCGAAAACGAATCCTTATTTAATGACGGAACCGGCGTAACACTCTTTATCTTTGTGCGTTCCGTAATAGTACACAGCGGGGACAGTAATTTTGCGGTTCTGATGATTAAGGAAATCGGCGGAGCGGTGGCGGTGGCTTTTGCCGTATCTTTCGTTATGTTTTCCTTAATGAAACTTACGAAAGATCCGATTAAATACATTCTGATTTCGCTTCTTGATGTTGCTGCGGTCTACGTGATTTGCGAACATTTCGGTTTCTCCGGCGTCATTGCATCCGTTGTCTGCGGAATGTTCTTCTCGTATTGTATGGAAAAAATGAAACGCACCATTACCGTGGTGGATCCCGAGAATTATTATCATGATTTCTGGGAAATCATAGAAAATATCTTGAATTCCGTACTGTTTGTAATGATCGGACTTTTGGTTTTAAGTATGAGATTAAGTCCGTATGCGCTCATTGCGGTTCCTGCCGCAATCCTGATTCTGATTCTGTCGCGTGCAGCCGGCGTTACGGTCAGCACCGCGCTTAGCGGCAAGCGGATTCCGGGTAATTACGACAGGAAGGAATTCGTAATTCTGATGACCTGGTCTGCGTTAAAAGGAGGTCTTTCCATGGCGCTTGCGCTGGAGACGGCCGAGTATCTGTCGGAGGATATTTATCAGGTATTTACCAATGTTGCGTATGCGACCATTTTCTTTACGGTTCTTGTTCAGGGACTTACGATTAAGCGCGTTTACTTTGCGCTGGAAAAACATAAAGCAAACCGTCTGTGTAAAAGGAATACTTCGGAAAGGGCATAAAATATGAAGATTATCGTTGTCGGACTCGGAAGGGCGGGAAATCTTTTGATTTCTTCGCTTGCAAATGAAAATTATGATGTGGTCGTAATTGACAAAGACCGCGATAAAGTCGATGCGATTACCGATAAATATAATGTAAACGGCGTGGTCGGTTCAGGTGCTTCGCAGGAAACACTCCGGAAAGCGGGAGCGGATACGGCGGATGCCATCGTTGCGCTGACGCATGTGGATGAAATCAATCTCTTAAGCTGCATGCAGGCAAAGGCAATCGGTACAAGAATTGCGGCTGCAAGAATTCTTGAACCCGATCTTGTCAGCGAGATGGACAAATTAAAAGAGCAGTATAATATTGATTTCTTTATGAAACCGCGTCTGGATATCGCGGAAGAAATCTACCGGAACATGGGAATGCCCGGTTTTGCAAAGCTTGAAGGATTCTGGGAGAACGAAATCCAGTTTCTGAATCTGAATATTCTGGAAAACAATCCTTTAATCGGACGTACCTTAACAGACATCAAACAGACCGGAAATTTAAACATTCTTGTGGTCAGCGTAATCCGAAAAGGAAAACTCTTTATTCCGAAGGGTGATTTTATCATTGAAGAAGGAGACAGCATTAATGTCTGCGTATCCATCAAAGACCTGGATGAATCGCTTCAGAAGCTCGGAATCCGACGCAGCCGCTTTAAAAAGACCATTATTGTCGGCGGAAGCAATACCTGCATCTATCTGCTGGATATGTTTAAGAATAAAAGCAGGGTGACGATTCTGGAAACCGATAAGCAAAGATGCCGCGAGCTGATGGAGATGTATCCTGAAGTAAATGTGGTTTATGCTGGAGGCGATACGCTGGAAGTATTGGATGAGGAAAACGTATCCGGCGCGGATACCGTAATTTCCCTTACGGAAAGCGATGAGACCAATCTCGTGGTCAGCATGTATGCATGGTCCTGCAATATTCCTTCCGTCATTACAAGAGTGGACGGCCCTGAGCATTTGAACCTCCTTCATAAGGTAAATATCGATATTACGGTTTCTCCGGCGGAATCTTCGGCACTGAAAGCATTTCGTTTCCTGGTAAGCCACGATGTTGTGGACGGCGGAGAAGATATGGGTAAATTCTATCTGATGGCGGAAGGTCTTGCGGAAACCATTGAATTCACGGCGGGAGAAGACTTCAAATGCCTGAATGTTCCCTTTGCCGACAAGGCATTCCGCTTAAGAAAGGATATTATTGTTACGGCGATTTTACGCGGAGAGGAACTGATTATTCCGTCCGGCACAACGTCCATTCAGAAGGGCGATCATGTCATCATCACCTCCACGAGAAAGAATCACATCCGAAGCCTCGGAGAGATCCTTTCATAACGGTTTTGAATCGGTTCATCCGAGCAATGGATTACATAAAAGAGCCCGAATATAAATACGTCTGTAAAAATGATTAGAAATCAGGCTTACAGACGTTATTTTTTGGGAATTATTTTTACATATTTCATATTGTACATAAGATTTGGATTGTGCTAAAATATACAAGTATCTTTGCGTCTATTTGGTAATTCTTTACGAAAAGGAACACAAAATATGGCAAACAACGATAACACAAATTTAAAATTCACCGCTTATGTTTCCACGTATACCGCCAAGGATAAACGCGGAATCACGATATATGACGTTGATAACGAAACGGGCGTGTTGACCGAGAAGGGCAAAGTGGAAATCACCAATTCCTCTTACCTGACCTGCTCGCATAACCGTAAATTCCTGTATTCCATCACCGATTTCGGTGTAAAGGGATTCCGGATTCTTCCGGACGGAATGCTCGAAGAAATCAACGAAGCCAGCATCAACGGCATGCGCGGCTGTTACCTGTCCGCGGACTACGAAGACCGTTTTATCTTTGTTTCCGGTTATCACGACGGAAAACTTACCGTGCTTCGTTTGAATGAGGACGGCAGCATCGGTGAGATTACCGAAGAGATTTATTTTAAGGGTCTCGGGGATGTGATGGAGCGTAATTTTACGCCTCACGTAACATGCGCAAAAATGTCCCGTGACAATAAATTCCTTTTTGCAACGGATTCCGGCATGAATCACACCTATGTATATGAGCTGAATCATGAAAAGGGCACGTTAAAACAGATTGACATTATCCGTAGCGAAATGAATGCAGGCCCGAGACACCTCATTACTTCCGCGGACGGAAAGTATATTTATATCGTAAACGAGATGGCGAACAGCATCGACGTGTTCAGTTATACGCTGGCAAGTGAGCATGATCCCGAATTTGAAAAGATTCAGACCATCTCCACGCTGAATGAATACCATGCAAGCCGCAGTATTTCCTGTACGCTGACACTCGCAGCGGACAAACAGCATATCGTTGCAACGAATGCGGGAGACAATTCGGTATCGATTTTCAAAAGAGACGATGCAACCGGCGAACTCAGCCGAATCCTTTGCCTGCCGATTTCCGGTTCCTATCCGAAGGATGCACTTTTATATCCGGACAATAAGCATTTGGTCAGCTTAAACCACGAATCCGGAACGATGACATTCTTTGCATGTGACCTTGAAAAGGGACTCATTTACATGTCTTCGAAAGAAATTCGGATTGAGCATCCGAACTGCATCATTTTCGTACCGCAGAGGAATGCTTAAGGAATAAAATATGGCAAGCGGTACATTTACAATTTTGAAAAAAGAAGGCGAAGCCAGGCGCGGTACGTTTGAAACCGTACACGGAACGATTCAGACACCGGTCTTTATGAATGTCGGAACGGTTGCAGCCATTAAGGGCGCGGTTTCCACGGAAGACCTCGAGCGGATCGGTACGCAGGTGCAACTTTCCAATACCTACCATCTTCACGTTCGTCCCGGAGACGAAGTGGTAAAGAAGATGGGCGGTCTTCATAAATTTATGAGCTGGGAAAGACCGATTCTAACCGATTCGGGCGGATTTCAGGTGTTTTCCCTGGCCGGTCTTCGTAAAATCAAAGAAGAAGGCGTTACGTTTCAATCCCACATTGACGGAAGACGCATCTTCATGGGACCGGAAGAGAGTATGCAGATTCAGTCGAATCTTGCGTCCACGATTGCGATGGCATTCGATGAATGCCCTCCGAGCAAAGCGGAACGCTCTTATGTGGAACAGTCCGTCGCGCGCACAACCAGATGGCTTGAGCGTTGCAAGGTAAAAATGGACGAGCTGAACGGGAAAGAAGATACAATCAATAAGAATCAGCTTCTTTTCGGAATCAATCAGGGTGCGGTTTATGCGGATATCCGTAAGGAACATGCAAAACGGATTTCCGAACTCGATTTACCCGGATATGCCATCGGCGGTCTGGCGGTCGGCGAAAGCCATGCGGAAATGTATGACATGATTGAGCAGACGGTTCCGTATCTGCCTTCGAATAAACCGGTTTATCTGATGGGTGTCGGAACGCCTGCAAATATCCTGGAAGCCGTGGAACGCGGCGTGGATTTCTTCGACTGTGTGTATCCGTCGAGAAACGCAAGGCATGCGCATCTTTATACAAACTTCGGAAAAATCAATCTGATGAATGCGAAGTACGAAACGGATGACGAACCGATCGAACCCGGATGCCAGTGCCCGACCTGCA
>CADCOL010000035.1 GCA_902803015.1 uncultured Lachnospiraceae bacterium
AAAATGGCAGAGGCGGTTAAAATCGCCCGCCAGAACAAAGAGTGGAGGTCGGAGTATATGAGAGCAAGTTTGTTTGAATATGACTGTATTGAAGAGGGAAAAGCCATTGAGCACGTTCATACCGTGGAGGCAGAGAAACGTGCGGAGAAGGCTGAAAATCGGGCGTCTAAAGCTGAAAACAGGGCAACAAAAGCAGAGAATCATGCTAAAGATTTGGAGCAGAAGTTGAAGGAAGCTTATGAACTCCTTGAGAAGAATGGGATAAAGCCGGAGACGTAAAAAATAGTCTCGGATTAAAAAACCTGAGCCCTAGCGGCTCAGGTTTTTGGCTTTCTTTACTTCATACATCTTTTCATCCGCAACCTTTAAGGCCTGCAGGATGTCGAATTCTTCATCGAGCACCGTGGTGTAGGCGCCGGACGATGTCGTGACGAAATAGGCAAGGCCGGAGTCTTTATTAAAGTCATCCAGCACTTTGTTGATCTTTCCGATGATGCCTTCGGGATTGCAGCTTCCGATGATGACGCAGAAGACTTCATCACCGCCGAAACGTGCACAGACAGCCTGCGTGGGGCAGGCATCTAGAAGCGCTTTTGCAACCATTGCAATCGCGTTGTCGCCGTCCGCGTGGCCGAAGTGGTCGTTGATGTATTTTAAACCGTCCAGGTCGGACATAACGACGGTAATCGGCTTATTCTGATTCTGCTTATCGTACCGCATATCGCGGAAAATATTCTGGAACGCAACACGGTTATAAAGTCCGGTCAGGGCATCGCGCTTGTACATTTCGTTCATTTTATCCGCCAGGGCTTCCTGGTAAGCGCGGTTGATGTAGCCGCCGATACCGAGGCTGATGGCGCTTGTGATGCTGGCCGTTCTTGAATAATTCGTGATGAGATAATCATCGAAATGGTAGCACACGAAGCCGAGAGGCTTGTTCATGTAATCAAGAGCGTTGCAAATAAGCGGATAGCCGCTCTCCAGAATTTCCTGCAGTCTTCGGTCGAAGGTCATGGTCTTCTTGATCGACTGGAAGGACTGATCCACCGAAGGCGGATACTCGGAGTCGTAGATGACGGTTAACGTCCTTGCCCAGTTTTCTGGCATGGGCTTGGAAAAATAGTTCTCGTCCGTTTCAAAGCATTCCTTCGAAACCGTGCAGAGAATGTCGTGCGTATGGTAATGAACGAGCTTTAAAACCATTTCGTCGATATTGCCTGCGGAAGCCATCTGCGCCGCAACGGTGTAAAGTTCGCGCATGTCGTCCTGGTGACGATAGAAGGAATTGTAAAATAAGTTCAGTAAGGACTGTGAAGAAATCGATACGGCAGGGCAGCCGCAGGATTCGTTCGGAACAAGCTTCGGCGTAATCAGGCTTCCTTTATATTCGCCGCCGTTTACAATTGTCTGAATTGCTTTCGCGGTTTCGTCCGCCATCAGAAGAATATCGCAGTCGGCAGTTGTAATCATCGGAGTTGTAAAATAGATTTCCTTGCTTCCGTCGAAACCGGAAACCAGCACATCTTCGGGAACACGGATGCCCGCGTTCGAAAGAACGTCGCAGACGGAAATCGCCATAATATCGTTTGCACAGATTACGGCATCGAATTCATCGCCGCGCTCCAAAACCTTCAGCATGGCTTCCTTACAGGGAACCGCCCAGAATTCGCCGTAGCTGATCATGTTGTCGGTAACGGGAATCTCAAACTCTGCACAGAGTTTCTTAAAGATTTCGATACGGTCATCGGAAAAAGGATTATTCGGAATTCCGGCCATCATATGCGGCTTGCGAACCTTGTGTTCTTCAAACAGATGACGGACAATCAGTTCGAATCCGGCCTTAAAATCAAAGCCGATGTTCGGTATATCCGGATAGTCACCGTCAAGCGTAATCACAGGCACGTTATTTACGCGTGCGTTCTCGATGATACGATTGGAGACCGTGTGGCTTTTGATTTTTTCGTCCATAATGACGATGGCATCAAGATAAGGATAGGGGATGGTGTCGAAGACGCTGGCCTCGGCGGAGATATTGTCTTCCTCCCAGTAAATGTCCGAATTGATTGCAAAAATCAACAGCGCGCAGTCCTGCGCCCGGAGCGATTCATTCAGCTTTTCGATGAAGCTGTGGATCTCTGTGTCATAAATTCTTGAGGTGCAAAGTGCAACCATCTTCTTATTATGAAACATTTTTGATTTGTCCTTTCTTAGGTCGGAAAATCT
>CADCOL010000036.1 GCA_902803015.1 uncultured Lachnospiraceae bacterium
CATCAATTCGTCCATGGCGGATCAGAATGCCATGCAGGCAAATATTTACGATGATATGTTCAGCGACTTAAAGAATAATGTGTTGATCATTCAAACCTATGCAATGCAGATTTTCAGACACAGAGACCGTTATTCTCCGCATCCGTTTGAACTCCCTGATCCTGCGAATGAGGGAACCGCCTCGGCACAGGTTATTTACGAGGAAGGCATCGATTACCGGAATTCCGAGCTGCTTCCTTATGCATCACATATGACCAACCTGATGATTTCGGTATTCTCGAATGCCGATTCCATCAGCAACTGTTATATCGGTCTGGATGACGGAACATTTCTTGTTGTGGACGATCACGCGGCAAATAAATTCGATGAGAACGGAAACCTGATTTATTTTCCGGTCAGAGAGCGTTCCTGGTATATCGAAACCAAAGAAAAGCAGGACGTAACATTCTCCGGAGTTATCGTGGACAAGTATTCCAACAAGCTGTGCGTAACCTGTTCTGCACCGGTTTATGCGGACGGAGAGTTTATCGGTGTTGTTGCGGCCGATCTGTTCCTGGATCAGATTGAGGAAAATGTAGATAAGTCCTTCAATGAAGGAATGTTTGTCTGTGTTGTAAATGACGAAGGCGAAGTTGTGTTTGCCCCCGAAGGAAACGGTGTATTTAAAGTTGAAACGCAGGATGTGGCCAAGGATTTGAGAAAATCCTACAATCGCGAGCTTGCCGATTTTGTCACACTTTCCTTAAAGGATTCGACCGGTCTTGAAATTATAACAGTCGGAAACAAAGAGTATTACATGATCGGATCTCCCATGCCGACCATCGGCTGGGCAGTAATCACCGTACTTGATAAAGAATTGACCGAGAAACCGGCCGAAACAATGCTGACTCAGTATGACAATATCAACACAGAAGCACAGAATATGTATCGGACGGAATCGAAGATTATGGTCGTGGTATTCCTGCTTATAGTTACCGCAATTTTTGTGGTGGCAATGATAGCGGCGCTTCTTGTGGCGAGAAAAATTATAAAACCGATCGAGCAGATGTCCGACGATTTGGTTGCGAGTGCGCAGGACGGAGGGGAACCCTTCAAAATGAAGGATGTCTACCGGACCAAAGATGAAATCCAGGTTCTGGCCGAGAACCTTGATGATCTGACAAAACAGACGATTCAATACATCGAAGATATTACCGTAATTACCAAGGAAAAAGAGCGTATCGGTGCCGAACTTGATATTGCAAGAAAGATTCAGGCGGATATGCTTCCGAGTATTTTCCCGCCGTTCCCGGACCGGAACGAATTTGACATTTTCGCATCCATGGATCCGGCAAAAGAAGTCGGCGGCGACTTCTACGACTTCTTCTTAGTGGATGACGAGCATCTCGGAATCGTTATGGCCGATGTTTCCGGCAAGGGTGTTCCGGCAGCGCTCTTTATGATGATGTCGAAGATTCTGATTAAGAATTTTGCCCTTCAGGGATTGTCTCCGGCGGCGATTCTTGAGCAGACGAACGATACAATCTGCCAGAATAACGATGAAGAAATGTTTGTTACCGTATGGGTCGGCATTCTGGAAATTGCAACGGGTAAAATCATTGCGGCCAATGCGGGACATGAATTCCCGGTAATCCGAACCGCGGACGGAGATTTTGAAATCTTTAAAGATAAACATGGTCTTGTTGTCGGCGGAATGGAAGGCATGAAGTACAAAGAGTACGAAATGACCATTGAAAAGGGCGGTACTCTGTTTGTATATACGGACGGCGTTCCGGAAGCCACCAGTCTCAACGAAGAACTTTACGGTATGGACAGACTGATTGAAGCAATGAATGCACATAAGGACAGCGACGCCGAACAGCTTCTGATTGATGTCCGTGCTTCGATTGACGAATTTGTAGGAGAGGCAGAACAGTTTGACGATTTGACGATGCTTTGTATCGAATACAAAGGACCGCAATAATACAAAAGAAAGCAGGCAATACAATGGATTTGGAACATGAAATTTACGATCATGAATTGAATTTACCGATTCGCAGAGAGATTCTGACAAAACAGCGTATCGTTGTAAAAATCGGATCTTCTTCCTTACAGCATCCCGAAACGGGAAAACTGGATTTGAACAAAATGGAAGTCCTGGTCCGCGAGCTTTGCAATATGCGAAACAGCGGAAAAGAAGTGGTCCTGGTAACTTCCGGTGCGATATCCGTAGGAAAGAATGCGGTACATGTCGCAAACCCGAATGAAACGATTGAATTGAAACAGGCTTGTGCCGCAATCGGTCAGAGCAGACTCATGATGGTGTATCAGAAGATTTTTTCTGAATACAATCAGGTGGCGGCGCAGGTTCTGCTTACCAAGGACGTCGTAACCAACCCGGTCAGCAGAAAGAATGCAAAGAACACTTTAACGACCTTGCTGGATCTTGGTGTTATTCCGGTTGTAAACGAGAACGATACGATTTCCACATTCGAAATCAAATTCGGTGACAACGATACCTTGTCTGCAATCGTGGCAAGTCTGATTCAGGCGGATCTTTTGATTCTTTTATCCGATATTGACGGACTTTATACGGATAACCCGCGAACCAACCCGAATGCGGAATTCATTGATACCGTGGATTCCATTACGGATGAGATTATGCATATGGGTTCCGCGGATACCGGAAGCAATGTCGGAACCGGCGGTATGAATACAAAGCTTCTTGCAGCAAAAATCGCCACGACCGCAGGTGCGGACATGATCATCGCGAACAGCTCCGATATCCGGATTTTACACAGAATTATGGACGGAAGACATTTTGGTACGCATTTTAAACAGCATCGTGATGAGAACTTCAATCTGATTCGGATCATGGAGGAGATTGAGGGCGAAGGCAAATAAAAGGGTTATGATGGAAGAAACCATTAAACGAATAAATGAATTATATCATCTGTCTCAGAAGCGACCGCTTACCGAGGAAGAATTAAAAGAGCAGGGACTGCTTCGGGCGGAGTATTTAAGTGCGATTCGCGCATCCGTAAAAGGACAGCTTTCCAATGTACAAATCGTTGAAAAGAACGGTGACGTACATCCGCTGGAAAGCCTGAAAGAGCGGAAGAACAATGTACGCAAACAGTGTTTGGAAATCCGCAAGAATATATCGGCTGAGCGATTTGCCGAGGCCGGTGAAAATTTAAAGAACGAAATCCTGAAACTGGTGGAAAAAGATAATATCAAATATGTTTCCGTTTATGCTTCCAAGGACGGAGAGATTCCGACGGATCCGTTGTTTGAAGCATTAATCGAAAAGGGCATTACGGTATGTTACCCGATTGTACAGGGGAATTCATTGATTTTTCAATCCGTGAAAAGTCTTGACGAATTAAAGGTCGGAACATTCGGGGTCAGGGAACCGGAAAGTCGCCTTCAGGAAATGAAAACAGGTGCAAAAATGCCGGGTTCCGGTGTTGTATTTACGACGGATATCGGAAAAGAACTGATTCTTTTGCCGGGATTATCCTTTGACCGGGAAGGTCACAGAATCGGATACGGAAAAGGATATTACGATTTGTTTCTGGAAGGAATCGAAAGTACAGGTATTCATACCGTCGGCGCATGCATGAAGGAATGCATGGCGGAGAATCTGAAGGATGTTCCCGATGGAAAGCTGCCATGTGAGAAGCATGACATCAAAGCGGATGAGGTAATAATTGTCTAAGGACGAAAGAGGTAAATTATGGAACTGATTGAATTATGCAAAAGTGCAAAGGGTGCGAAATATGAAATCGCCGGATTGAACGAACGCGAAAAGAATGCGGCGCTTCGTCATATTGCGCAGAAACTGATTGATGACAGCAGAGAGATTATCGAAGCAAACAACGTGGACCTGGATAACGGTGTTGCAAACGGAATGCATCAGGGCCTTTTGGACCGCCTTCGTTTAACACCCGAACGAATCGAAGGAATGGCGGAAGGCATTCGTCAGGTTGCGGATCTGGATGACCCGATCGGTAAATCCTTATCCGAATCCAAGCGTCCCAACGGGCTGGATATTGAAAAAATCACCGTTCCCATGGGTGTCATCGGAATCATTTACGAATCCAGACCCAACGTAACGGCGGATGCTTTTGCATTGTGCTTTAAAGCCGGCAGCGCGGTGATTTTAAAAGGCGGCAGAGATGCCATCAATTCCAATATGGCGATTGTAAAATCGATTCGCTTAGGCTTAATTGAAAGCGGAATTACACCCGAAGCCATTCAGTTAATCGAGAATACCGACCGTGAAACCACGACGCAGTTTATGAGAATGAAAGAGTACGTGGATCTTTTAATTCCCCGCGGAGGTGCGGGACTGATTAAGGCTGTCGTTGAGAATTCCACGATTCCCGTAATCGAGACCGGTACCGGTAACTGTCATATTTACGTGGACGAATCCGCGGATCAGGATATGGCACTTGATATCATTTATAACGCAAAGACCCAGAGAATTGGCGTATGCAATGCGATGGAATCCATGGTGGTTCATGAAAAGATTGCAGCAGAATTCCTTCCCAGGGTTTATAAGAAACTGGCGGAAAAAGACGTGGAATTCCGCGGTGACGATACAACCTGCAACGTGCTTGCGGAAGCACTTCATGCAACGGATGACGATTATTATACCGAATATCTGGATTACATTCTTTCCGTCAAGACGGTAGCAGGCGTGGAAGAAGCAATCGCATGGATTAACGAGCACAATACCGGACATTCCGATGCAATTATTTCCGAGAATAAAGAGAATCAGGAAAAATTCTTACAGGGCGTTGATTCCGCGTGTGTCTATGTAAATGCGTCCACAAGATTCACGGACGGCTTTGAATTCGGATTCGGTGCGGAAATCGGTATCAGTACTCAGAAACTGCACGCAAGAGGTCCCATGGGTCTGAATCAGATTGTAAGCTATAAATACTTAATTCGCGGCAACGGACAGGTTCGCGAATAATAACTTGAAAGATTTGAAATAATGCCCGAAAGATTTGAAACGAAAACCGATCAGGAAGAAGTAAAACGACAGCTTGCTTTTATTGAGGCAGGCCGTCAGTTTGTTGTCGACTTAAAAAACAAACTCGGACGCACTCCGACGGCATGCGTTACGACATTCGGATGCCAGATGAATGCAAGGGATTCCGAAAAAATCACCGGAATTCTTGCGGATTTGGGTTATAAAATCGTCGAAAACGAGGATGCCGATTTTGTTTTGTTTAATACCTGCACCGTAAGAGACAATGCGAACCAGAAGGTGTACGGAAGGCTCGGAACCCTGCACGGATACAAGAAACACAATCCGTATATGAGAATAGCGCTTTGCGGCTGCATGATGCAGGAAGAAACGGCCGTGGATAAAATCCTGAATTCATATTCGTTCGTGGATTTGATTTTCGGAACGCATAATCTGTATAAATTTCCCGAATTATTTGTACAGATGATGACCCGCGACATCACGATTGTGGATGTCTGGGAAAGCACAACCAAAATCGTCGAGGAATTGCCGATTGTACGCAAATATCCGTTTAAATCGGGCGTGAACATTATGTTCGGCTGCAACAATTTCTGTACCTACTGTATCGTGCCTTATGTACGAGGCAGGGAGCGTAGCAGAGAACCCGAAGAAATCGTGGAAGAGATTAAGGGTCTTGTTGCTGACGGCGTAAAAGAAGTCATGCTTCTCGGACAGAACGTGAATTCTTACGGCAAGAATCTGGAGCGGGAAATCGGTTTTCCGGATCTTCTTCGCATGGTCGAAGAAATCGAAGGCCTTGAAAGAATCCGTTTTATGACATCACATCCGAAGGATTTATCGGATGATTTGATTGCCTGCATGAAGGAATCGAAGAAAATCTGCAGACATCTTCATTTGCCTCTTCAGTCCGGCTCTTCAAAGATTCTGAAAGCCATGAACCGGCATTATACCAAAGAATCATACCTGGAACTTGCGATGAAAATCCGTAAAGAGATCCCGGATATGGCCATTACGACGGATATTATCGTCGGATTTCCCGGCGAAACATATGAAGACATCAAAGATACGCTGGATGTTATCCGTCAGGTGGAATACGACAATGCCTTTACGTTTATTTATTCGAAACGTACCGGAACGCCTGCTGCCGTAATGGAGAATCAGGTAGCCAAAGAAGATATCAAAGTATGGTTTGACGAGATTCTTTCCCTGGTACAGGAATGCGCAAGAAAACGTACCGCCATGCTGGACGGACAGATTGCCGATGTATTGGTGGAAGGCATGAACGAACAGGATGCAACACTTGTGACCGGCAGAATGTCGAACAATACGCTGGTTCATTTTCCGGGTGACGAAAGTCTGGTCGGAAGCATCGTAAACGTAAAACTCGAAGAGTGCAAGGGATTCTATTATCTTGGCAAAAGAGTTTAGAATATCGAATTAAAAAATTTTACAGGAATATATACATGTCCGAACAGGAACAAAAAGTAAATTCAAAAACGCCCGGGCTTTCTCCGATGATGGCGAAATATTTAGAGACGAAAGAGGAGTACAACGACTGTATTCTCTTTTACCGTCTCGGCGATTTCTATGAGATGTTCTTTGATGATGCGATTCTCGTATCGCGTGAACTGGAACTGACATTAACCGGAAAAAGCTGCGGCCTGGAAGAACGTGCACCGATGTGCGGCGTTCCTTTTCATGCGCTGGAAACCTATTTAAACCGCCTTGTTCAAAAGGGATATAAAATCGCCATCTGCGACCAGACCGAGGATCCGAAATTCGCGAAAGGCCTGGTAAAACGTGAAGTTACGAGAATTGTAACGCCCGGAACCAACACCGATTTAAATGCGATGGATGAAACAAAGAATCATTACATCATGTGCATTTATTACGGACTTCGTAAAATCGGGATTTCCGTAGCAGATGTTACGACGGGCGATTACTATCTGTCCGAAGCGGAAAGCAATAAGGAACTCTTTGACGAAATCTGCCGGTATATGCCGTCGGAAATTGTTGCAAACGAGTTCTTTTTCTCGTGCGGACTCGATATCGTTGATATTAAGACGCGTCTCGGCATTGCAATGTTTACGTTGCCGGATTATCAGTTTGAAGAAAATGCGACCAGGAAAACGCTTTTGAAACATTTTCAGGTCAATTCCTTAATCGGTATGGGAATTGATGAATTTGAAACCGGATGCATTGCCGCGGGAGCACTCTTAAAATATCTCGAAGAAACACAGATGATATCGCTTTCGCATATCACGCATCTGTATCCGAATTCCGCCGGTAAATATATGGTGCTGGATGCGGCTACAAGAAGAAATCTCGAACTTACCGAAACGCTTCGTGAAAAGTCCAAGCGCGGTTCTTTATTCTGGGTTTTGGATAAAACCAAGACCGCAATGGGTGCGAGAATGCTCCGTAATTTTATCGAACAGCCTTTTATCAAGCGTGAGGATATCGAATACCGTTTGAATGCGGTAGAAGATTTAACGAATCATTCGGTTTCGAGAGATGAAATCCGTGAGTATTTAAGTTCTGTGTATGACCTGGAACGCCTTCTCGGAAAAGTAAGTTATCAGTCCATTAATCCGCGCGATATGATTGCATTTCGTAATTCGCTCGATATGCTGCCGCCAATCCGTTCTGCTTTAATGGATCTTGAGAATCCCTGCTTAAAAGAAATCCTTTCGAATATCGATCCTCTGGATGATATCGCAAACCGTATTCGCGAATGCATCGTGGAAGAACCGCCTTTTTCCATTCGTGAGGGAGGAATCATCAAAGAAGGATTCAACGAAGATGCGGATTATCTTCGTAAAGCAAAGACCGACGGAAAAAAATGGCTCGCAGAACTCGAAGAGACAGAACGGGAACGTACCGGAATCAAGACGCTTCGTATCCGTTACAACAAGGTGTTCGGATACTATCTTGAAGTTACGAATTCCTTTAAGGATCAGGTTCCCGAGGATTATATCCGTAAGCAGACCCTGGTTAATGCGGAACGTTATACGACGCCGCGCTTAAAAGAACTTGAAGATACGATTCTGAATGCGGAAGATAAATTAAACGATCTTGAATATGATATGTTTGTGGAACTGCGCACCTTTATTGCACAGGCGCTTGACCGTATTCAAAAGACCGCAAAAGCCGTGGCACTCCTGGATGCAATCTGTTCGCTTTCCTATGTAGGAGAACAGAACGGCTACGTAAAGCCGACATTTAACGAAAAGAATGTCATCAATATCAGGGAGGGACGTCATCCTGTTGTGGAAAAAATGATGCAGGATGCGATGTTCATTCCGAACGATACACTGCTTGACAATAAAGCAAACCAGATTGCAATCATTACGGGCCCGAATATGGCCGGTAAATCCACCTACATGCGTCAGACGGCTTTAATCGTTTTGATGGCTCAAATCGGCTCCTACGTGCCTGCAAAGAGTGCAAGCATCGGAGTGGTGGATCGGATTTTCACCAGAGTCGGCGCAAGCGATGATTTGGCAAGAGGTCAGAGTACCTTTATGGTCGAGATGAACGAAGTTTCGAACATTCTCCGTAATGCGACCAGAAATTCTCTTTTGATTCTCGATGAAATCGGCCGCGGTACATCGACATTCGACGGTCTTGCGATTGCATGGGCCGTGATTGAACATATCGCAAACAGGAATCTTTTAGGTTCCAAGACTTTATTTGCAACGCATTATCATTTACTGACCGAATTGGAAGATAAAATGGACAACGTGAAGAATTACTGCATCGCCGTAAAAGAACGCGGTGATGACATTGTATTCTTACGTAAAATCATTCCGGGCGGAACGGACCGAAGCTATGGAATCGAAGTAGCCAAACTTGCAGGCGTTCCGGATTTAGTCATCGAACGTGCAAAAGAGATTCTTTCGGAGCTTTCGGAAGGTGATATCGCATCAATGGTTGCGGATATTAATGTTTCCGCTGCGGAAGGAAGCAAATCACGTAAACCCGTGAAGCGCCAGGATGAGGTTGATGCCGGACAGTTGTCTTTCTTTGATTCGGTTTCCGATGCAGAAATTATCGAAGAAATCAAAGGCATCGATATTTCCACACTGACACCGCTCGACGGATTGAATCTGCTGTATCGGATTCAGAATAAGATTAAGAACCGTATATAAAAGCCTCCGACTGCATCCGCATCGGTGCGGGTCTGCTGCAGCGTTGGTTTTATGAGGATACTATGATTCATGTACTTGATAACGAAACAATAAATAAGATTGCCGCGGGAGAGGTGGTTGAAAAGCCGCTTAACGTCGTGAAAGAGCTTGTCGAAAATGCCATCGATGCGGGAAGCTTTGCAATCACGGTAGAGATTAAGGGCGGCGGAATCGATTACATCCGCGTCACCGATAACGGCAAGGGCATTCCGAAAGATGAAGTAAAGACCGCATTTCTTCGACATGCAACGAGTAAAATCGCATCCGAAGACGATCTGCCTTATCTGAACACACTTGGATTTCGCGGTGAGGCGCTGGCATCGATTGCGGCGGTTGCGATGGTGGATTTTACCACGAAAACCGAAGATGCCCTGATGGGAACGCATCTTGCTTTGGAAGGCGGCGAGATTAAGGAATTTGAAGAAATCGGTGCGCCGACCGGTACTACAATTGTAGTAAGAAATTTATTCTTTAACGTTCCTCCGAGAAAGAAATTCTTAAAGAGTCCGACCGCAGAAGCGGCTGCCATCGTTGAAACAATGCAGCATATGGCATTATCGATGCCGGGACTTTCTTTTAAGCTGATTGTGAACGGTGCCGTAAAGTTTTTAACTTCGGGAAACGGAGAATTAAAAGAGGTTATTTACAGAATCTTCGGAAAGAATACTTCCGATGAACTGATTCCGATTCTCGTGGAAGATGAAGGCATCAGGATTGAGGGTTATCTTGGCCGTCCGACGGTTTCGAGATCCACAAGAGCGGACGAGAATTACTATGTAAATCACCGTTATATCCGTTCCAAAGAGCTTTCCAGAGGCATTGAGGACGGCTATAAAGAGTTTTTGATGATGCATCGGTTTCCGTTCTGTGTGCTGCATTTTAACATGGATCCGGGCACGATTGATGTAAATATTCATCCGAGTAAAATGGAAATCCGCATGGACCGCCCGGAATTTGTGGTTCGTCTGCTTTCGGATTCCGTGCATGATGCACTGCTTGAGAAGGATTTAATTCCGCAGGTAAAGGAAGTTGTGGAAGAGAAGCGTGAAAGAATAGTTGCGCCGGAACCCTTCGAAGCAAGACGGCGCGAAGCCGAACTTGGGCAGGTGAAACCGAAGGCACAAGAGGAATTTAAGCCTTTCTCCGAAATTTTGTTTAACGATAAAGAGGATGTTGAGGAACAAAAAAAGATTCTTGATGAGAAGGCAACTTATTCTCAGGTAGAGTATCGAAATTTTGAAAAAGAAACTTTTGATAAGAAGTCTGACGGGAACATGGGAACATCGGTCGCAGACGGAACTTCTGAGACAGACGACGTAAGAAGCAAGGCTGACGATTCTTCTCAGAATCAGAATCCTTACGTAAGCAATCTCAAGGTTGAGAAACCCGAACAGTATACCATGTTCGATAACGAATTCTTTACGAAGGAAGCGAAAGAAGAGTTTGAAATAATCGGTCAGATTTTTGATACATACTGGATTATCGCTTTGGGCGACAAGATTTATTATATGGACCAGCATGCGGCACATGAGAAGGTCAAATACGAGGAATTCATGAATAAGTACCGTAATGGTACTTTGGAGTCCCAGAACCTGTTGCCTCCGATCGTGATTTCCTTAAAACCTTCCGAACTGGAAGTATTTAAACGTAATCGCGAAGCGTTTGCAAATCTTGCGTTTGAAGCGGAAGAATTCGGTTCCGATGCGGTTGTTCTGCGTGCCGTTCCGACCGATTTGTTTGAACTGACGAGTGAAGAACTGTTCCGCGATATTTTAGGTGAGATTTCACAAAGTTTTACATCCAAGAGCATTACGACGGTGGAAGAACGCATTGCCACGAGAGCCTGCAAGGCGGCCATCAAAGGCAATACGGTTGTAACGAAGGAAAATGCAAAGAAACTGGTGGAGATGCTCTTTACACTTGACAATCCGTATCAGTGCCCGCACGGACGCCCGACCCTGGTTTCCGTGAGCAAGTATGAAATTGAGAAGTTGTTTAAGAGAATTGTTTAAGCCATATGTCGAAACAAAAACTGATTATCCTTACCGGGCCGACAGGTGTCGGAAAGACGAAAATTTCAATAGAACTTGCGAAAGCCTTAAACGGCGAAATCATTTCTGCGGATTCCATGCAGGTGTATCGCGGGCTGGATGTCGGAAGCGCAAAGATTATGCCTGAGGAAATGCAGGGCGTACCGCATCATCTGATTGATGTTCTGGATCCGAAGGAAGATTTCAATGTCGTGATTTTTCAAAAAATGGCGCAGGAAGCCATCAATAAGATTTCTTCACGGGGCAAACTTCCGATTGTGGTCGGAGGAACCGGATTCTATATTCAGGCGCTTCGTAAAGGCGTGGAATTTTCCGAAGAGGAAGAAGATTCGCCATTCCGCAGAGTACTTGAAGAAGAAGCCGTCATGCTCGGAAAGGAAGCTTTTCACGAGAAATTAAAAGAAATCGATCCGGAATCGTATGAAAGGATTCCCGCGGGAAATGTAAAACGTGTTGTTCGGGCAATCGAATTTTACAAACTGCACGGATATCCTATTTCCCAACATAACGATACAGAGAAGCAAAAGAGCAGTATTTACGACGATTTCTGCTTTGTTCTGACGAACGAAAGGAGCGTTCTTTACGATGCGATTAACCGTCGCGTCGACATTATGGTGGAGGACGGGCTTTTCGAGGAAGTAAAGCGCCTGCGCGAGCAGGGCCTGACCATCAAAAACAATTCCATGCAGGGCATCGGATACAAAGAAATTCTGCAGTACTTTGACGGGGAAATAAGCCGCGAAGAAGCAATCGATCTGGTCAAGAAGAATACCCGGCACTTCGCCAAGCGCCAGTACACATACTTCAAGACGATGGACGACGTCATCTTCTTCGACAAGTCTCAGTATGACGCAGCCGCAGGCGATGTGGACATGCAGATCCTGCAAGATATGATTAAAAAAGTTTGTGTTTAGCATTAAACAGCCGAAGATTGCGGCTGTGCAGGTGAGGTGCATTATCAAAAACGTCTGTCCTTAGCGAGTAAGACTTTAGTCGCAACGAGCTTAGTACAGTTACGTTTTTGAAAGTAGTGCAAAACATTTGCTACGCAAATGCCTTTGAACGTGCCCGAACCTGTATTGCCGCAAGCTGAGGCGTTAGGAGAACATATGAACATCTACAAAGACATGGGGATTTCCGACGAGGTATACAGCCTCGGCGAACGAGCCCTGAACGAATTGAAAGACCGCTGGGCATCTATCGACGAAAATGCCGAAATCTGCCAGATGAAAGTACTGAAAGCATTGCAGGAATGCAATGTTTCCGAAGCGTGCCTGCTGGGTACGACCGGTTACGGTTACGACGATTTGGGCCGCGATAAACTCGAAGAAGTGTATGCACATATTTTTCATACCGAAGATGCGCTGGTAAGGCCTCAGATTACATGCGGAACGCATGCACTGGCACTTGCGCTGATGAGCAATCTGCGCCCCGGAGACGAGCTCTTAAGCCCGGTCGGAAAACCGTACGATACACTTGAGAAAGTCATCGGAATTACGCCTCATCCGGGTTCTTTGGCCGAATACGGAATCACATACAAACAGGCGGATTTAAACGCGGACGGAAGCTTCAATTACGA
>CADCOL010000037.1 GCA_902803015.1 uncultured Lachnospiraceae bacterium
ATTATTCCACTCACCTGCCAGATAACCCATTTCTTCATCCGGACCGGTGGAATTATTCAAAAACTCCACCCACAAATCACATACCTTTCGCAGGTATTCCGGATCCACAATTTCTTCGGCAGACTCTCCTTCTGCAGGCTGACCGCCCTTTAACGAATCCCTCTTTGCTTTCAGACGTTCGGCTTCGGAAAACATCTCTTCCGAAGAAGTATAATGATAGCCTTCTTCCAGCTTGTCAATGGCGATATCCAGATAACCGGCCGCTTCGACCATAAGACCGTTTGCGATATATTCGTCTGCCATAATCTCATAAACCTTTGCCAGACCAAAGTATGCGGCTTCAGCTTTCGGATTGATTTTAACCGCTTCCTCATACGCAAGCAGTGCCCTTTCATAATCCATTTCCGCCAGGTATTTTTCACCTAAATCAAGCTGTTTTTGATACTTTCCTTTCGGTCCCGTAGCGGCCAGAACCACCACAACGACTACCGTGGCAATAATCGCAAACATCACCGCCGCGACTCCTCCGATAATTACCGGAATGAGCCATTTGCGTTTCTTTTTGACTGTTTCTTCCATGTAATGTAAATCCTCTTATTTAAATCGGGTTACGCTTCTAGAAAGCAACGACCTCAGGTGCTGCCGTAAAGGACGAGAAGGTCGCCGTAGCGCTCTTAAAATAGAACACCTCCGTATTTCCGTCTTCTGCGGAATACATTCCCTGAAGCGAAGGATATGCATCCAGCATTGCCTTCTTTGCTTCGATTCTTTCGTCTTCCACAAGTTCTCCCGCAACACGAAGCCACGCACCGTTTTTGAATGCGCAGATTTCCACCTTGGGATTTGCATGAATCTGCCTGGAAACTTCCTTTACTTTTCCGGTCTGGATGTAAAGCTTTCCGTCGAAAACATTTACCGTTCCGAACGGACGGACTCTCGGCTGATCTCCGTCAACCGTTGCAAGGTAATACACCTCCGCATCTTTTAAAAACTGAACTACTTTTTCCATATGAAACCGCCTTTCATCAATTCCCAAACTACGCTACCGTTAATAAACAATTGCTAACTACCACGAAATCTCATCCGCGGAAAGCGGTGAAATATTGGTTTTGATACTTGAAATCTTTCCGCTGCGAAGTCGGACCACACGGTCTGCCATCTTGGCGATTTCGACATTGTGCGTAATCATAATAACCGTGGTGCCCTTCTCTTTCACTATGCGCTCAATTACGCGCAAAACCTCCTGACCGGTCTGAAAATCAAGCGCCGCCGTCGGCTCATCCGCCAGAATCATTTTCGGATTTTTTACAAGCGCTCTTGCAATCGATACACGCTGCTGCTGACCGCCGGACATCTGCGAAGGATAATTTCCTGCCCTCTGTTCCAGGCCGACCAGTCTGACCGCCTCATCCACGGGAAGGGGATCTTTGCTGATTTCCGCAATGAACTGAATATTCTCGCGCGCCGTCAGGTTCGGCATCAGATTATACGACTGGAAAATGAATCCCAGATAATCACGTCTGTACTGCGTTAAGTCCTTCTCGGTCGGATGGGAAAAATCTTTTCCCTCAATCGTCAGCGTGCCGCTTGTCGGGAAATCCATGCCGCCGATAATATTCATCATGGTGGATTTGCCGCAGCCGGACTCACCTAAAACCACAACAAATTCATTCTCGTAAATATCCAGGTTGATTCCGCGTAAAACCTTTAAAACGGAATCTCCGGACTGATATTCCTTCGTAATGTCACGAAGGGAAATCATTACCTTCTTCTCTTTTTCCGCCGGAATATAAAGACCTTTTTCCTCAATGGTCATAGCTGCCAGCGCGGCCATTTTTTCCATCAGATCCAGTTCTTCCGCCGTATAATGTCCGCCTTCCGTTTTGTTGGCAACAATGACGCATCCGATGTATTTTTTTGCAGTGTTTAACGGAACGCAAAGCAGCGTCTCGGTCTTGTATCCCGCCTCGTCAAAAATGCATCCGTCCGTTCCCGCCGTTCCCTCAATCTGTGGCTTCGTAACGGACTCTCCGGTAAAGGTTGCATGTCCTTCCGCACCGACTCCGTTCTCCACAACGATATCGGAAAGATCCGCTTCTCCCTGTGAAAACATGCACTGCAGTTTATTGGAGGCTTCATTTAAAAGCCAGATGGCTCCCATCTCGCTCCGAAGCGAACCTGTAATGCTGTCAAGCGCAGCGGACAACGCTTCGTCAAGGTTCTCCACCTCAAGAAGGTTCATCATGATTTGATACATTGCAGCTGTCTGATTGTTATTCTTCATCATACACCTCTTAATACTTTCCGATATCCGTCAATCCGACTTTACCGATTTTACCGAATGAAAGCAGGTCAATCACAACCGTAAAGAATACATTAAATCCCGTCGAAATCAGCCATGCATTCAAATACGGCAGGCGATAAAACATGCTCTGCGG
>CADCOL010000038.1 GCA_902803015.1 uncultured Lachnospiraceae bacterium
ATTTCGGGAAGTCTTTCCTTGAAACGTCTCTTAACACGGAACGGAATGTGACGTTTTACAAGCGGATAATCCTCTTTGTAACCGAAAATTCCTTTGAAGAACGGCTGGATATAGATTTTCTTTAAGTACTGGGCCGGATCGTAGCATACACGGAAAAGAAGGCAGAAAATCAGGAACACGATGATGTTCACCACGTATCCTGCGGCCGGATAAGCTACATTGATCATAAAGAGGGCAAGCACCAGGAACGATTTTACGAATTCGCAAACCACGCCCGAGAGCGGGATAAAGGAAATCAGGCCCTGAAGTGCATCCAGACCGAGCATTACGGTCTTTACGATGTAATTGACGATAAGTGACATGATAGCCATGAATACGGCAAAAATCGCCGAAACGATGCCTACTGCATAATGCCCTGCCGTCGTTGCGATTTCACCGGGTGCAGCCGCATTGACCGTTGCGGTTCCCATTCCGGTTGCCACACCGACAACGGAAAGAATACCGATGACTACGACACAGACGGTTCCCAGGAATTTCTCCAGATAACCGAGGGTGCAGATACCGAACACCTTGGTGGACTCGTTGGCTTTCATGAACTTACTTGCGATAAAGCAAACCAGAACCACGGCCAAAACCGCAGGATGTCCTACCGGTACTTCCGGCATTCTGAGCGGGTTCCCGGACAGCTTGTCAATATTCTGCATGATGCCAAGGAATAATAGACCCGTAAAAGGCTCGGCAGAAAGCCCGATTACGCTGGAATAATTACCGGCAAGTCTTCGGAATGTTCCGCCGAGAATCATATCGTTTAAGGTAAGCAGTGTGTCACCTTCCGATAAGAGTTCCGCGGCTTCGGCTCCGTCGGATGCAAGTGCTGCACGCGGCATCACGTCGGATAAAAACGGTCCGAAGAAAAATGCGGCAAATACGCATACTGCAACATATGCGAGCACAAACTTCTTGTGCTGCCGAAACTCCTTCATCAATATTTCAAACATTTTCATTTCCTCCCCGACCGAAAGCGAGTGGACCATTCCCTCCACTACGGTCGATCTCATTATACCATATTTGTTAATAAAAGTTTAATTTTTGTATCAAAAACGCTCTATCTTGCATTTTTTGCAGGAATAATCCACTATATTTTGCAGTATTTGTTGATTTGAAGGCTCGTTGCGTTTATTATAAATCTTGGGGAATAAATACCCGACAAAGGGGAAAGGAATCAAAATCAAAATGAAGGAAAAGCTCAACGTACGCCACACCATTATGGTCGGCGCCGCATTTCTTGCCATTACTGCGTTCTGGCAGATGTACAATAACGTCAATCCGTTAATCCTCACCAATACATTTCATTTGGACGAAACAATTACCGGCATCATTATGGCGGCGGATAATGTTTTTGCACTCTTTTTATTGCCGATTTTCGGTATGTTAAGCGATAAAACCAAAACCCCGATGGGAAAAAGAAAGCCTTTTATTTTAGTCGGTACTCTTCTTTCCGTTATAATTATGATCCAGCTTCCGATCCTCGATGACGGATATTATGCCGCTCCCGCAACATGGAAAATCATTCTCTATGTCGTTATGCTTGGGCTTTTACTGATTTCCATGGGTTCCTTCCGCTCTCCCGCGGTTGCTTTAATGCCCGATGTTACGCCGAAGCCTTTCAGAAGCCGTGGAAACGCAATTATCAACCTGATGGGTTCCGTCGGCGGAATCATCTATCTTTTACTGACGAGTTTCTTATATTCGAAAGCAAGAACCGAAAAGCTTGCCCATGTCAGCTACCTGATGCTTTTCTTAATCGTGGCCGGAATCATGCTCGTTGCGCTCTTTGTCGTTATGATGTTCGTAAACGAAAACAAGTGGGTTGCGCAGGCGGACGAATACGAAAGAACGCACAGTGAAGAAACGCTGACCGAAGAAGATAACGCAACGAAAAAAGGTTCCTCCCTGAAACCTCCCGTTTTAAGAAGTCTTCTCTTCTTACTGATTTCCATCGCACTCTGGTTTATTGCATACAATGCGATTGAAACCTGGTTTACGACTTACGCGGCTGCGAAGTGGAACATGTCCTTAGGCGACTCTTCCATGTGCTTAACCATCGCCACCGCAGCAGCCATCATTATGTTTATTCCGCTCGGAATCCTGGCAAGTAAAATCGGTCGCAAAACCTCGATTCTGATCGGTGTTACGATGCTTTTCGTAAACTTCTTAATCTGCTTTGTTTATACATTTTTCTCGAATCAGTTCAGTCCGATTCTCTATGTCATCTTTTCTTTAATCGGTATCGGCTGGGCAATGATTAATGTAAACTCCCTGCCCATGGTCGTGGAAATGTGCAAGAATTCCGATATCGGAAAGTTTACCGGCTACTACTACACCTTCAGTATGGCTGCGCAGATTGTAACACCGGTTCTTGCCGGATTCCTGCTTAAAAATGTCGGATATTACACTCTGTTTTTATACTCCATGCTCTTCTCCGCACTTGCATTCTTTACCATGCTCTTTGTGCGTCACGGAGATCACAAATCCGAGGCAAAGAA
>CADCOL010000039.1 GCA_902803015.1 uncultured Lachnospiraceae bacterium
ATCGTTTTCTCAATCCTGGTGCCTTTATACAATACACCGGAAACATATCTTCGCGACATGATTGATTCGGTTGTTGCACAGACCTATGCGAAGTGGGAGCTTTGTCTCGCGGACGGATCCGACGCGGAACATGATTATGTCGGAAGAATCTGTGAGGAGTATGCATCGAAGGACAAAAGGATCCGTTATCAGAAACTTGCTTCGAACGAAGGAATCTCAGGCAATACGAATGCATGTTACCGTATGGCAACGGGCGAGTACATCGGATTGTTTGATCATGACGATATTCTTCATCCCTGCGCATTCTATGAATACCGCAAGGTCATCGAAGAAAAGGGCGCGGATTATGTTTATTGCGATGAAGTCACATTCACGGGTGATTCCATCAACAATATGATTACGCTGC
The DNA here is from genome assembly GCA_902803015.1 of uncultured Lachnospiraceae bacterium. Lineage (GTDB taxonomy): Bacteria > Bacillota > Clostridia > Lachnospirales > Lachnospiraceae > UBA3766. Next base: position 407 of record CADCOL010000039.1, read on the forward strand.
ATTTTAAGCCGGATTACGCATTGGATACCCTGCGTGCAAACAACTACATTTGTCATTTCAGTCTGTTTGCAAAAAGTCTTTTGGCGGAAACGGAACTGTTCCGCACCGCATTTGACGGAAGCCAGGATCACGATATGATTTTACGGCTTACCACGCTTGCAAAGAACGTGGTACATGTGCCGAAGGTTTTGTATTACTGGAGAGCACATCCGGGCAGTGTGGCGAGCGATATCAACGCAAAACTGTATGCCGTGGATGCCGCCAAACGTGCGGTGGAAGATCATTTAAGCCATTACGGTATTTACAATACCACGATTACAAGTACGAGAGCGTTTGAGACGATTTTCCGGCTTCAGTACGATATCACGACCGAAGGAAAAGTTTCCGTAATCCTTCCCGTGGACATCGGAACGAATTCCTGGAAGGAATGTCTGGACGCCCTGATTAAAAGAGAGGATATACAGTCGGAGATTCTTCTGGTTACATCGAATCCGGAGCGTGACGATATAAAAGAAGCTTGTAAGAATCCGATTGTGCGTGTTGTTTCGCCGAAGGCCGATGAAGCCGGTTCAATGCCGGAAGAAGCAAAATATAACATTCCGGCGCTTTACAATGCGGGAGCGGCAGAGGCAACGGGAGAATACTTATTCTTTGTTCATCCGGACGTAAAGGTTCGTACCGATGATTTTATTAAAGAACTATTGATGTTTGTACAAAGAGACGATGTGGGCGCAGCGGGCGGTAAAATGCTTTTTGCGGACAAGACCGTGCAGCACGCGGGTGTGGTCATCGGCATCGGAGAGAAACATGTGGCGGGCTGCGTACATTACAAAATGGAATACAGCCATATCGGCTACATGGGAAGACTCTGCTATGCACAGAATATGTCCGCGGTAACCGGAAGTGCCATGCTGGTAAAGAAGACCGATTACGAGAAGGCCGGAGGCTTCGACATTTCCTTCCCGACCTATTATGACGTGGACTTCTGCCTGAAACTTCGCACACAGAAGAAACTGAATGTGTTTACTCCTTTTGCGGAAGCATTTTTCGAGCATGTACCTTTTGCTCCGGCTTCCAATAAAGATGAGGATAAAGAAAACTTTGAGAAAGAATCCGAGGCATTTCGGGAAAAATGGAAAAGCATGCTGGAAGCGGGAGATCCTTATTACAATCCCAATTTCAGCATAAACAAATTGGATTTTTCCTTAAAATGCATCGAGTAAGGAAAGGAGATACAGTATGAGTTACAAAGAACAGTTTGAATTTTGGCTTGCCGATGATTATTTCGACGCAAAAACAAAAGAGGAATTACTCGCGATTCGAAATGACGAAAAGGAAGTGGAGGATCGTTTCTATAAGGATCTCGAATTCGGTACCGGCGGACTCCGCGGTGTGATCGGAGCCGGAACGAACCGCATGAATATTTATACCGTAAGAAAGGCATCCCAGGGTCTTGCAAATTACATTCTTAAGAATAACGGCGCGGACAAAGGGGTTGCAATTGCATACGATTCGAGAAGAATGTCTCCGGAATTTGCAGACGAGGCAGCACTCTGCCTTGCGGCAAACGGAATCAAAACCTATGTATTCGATGCACTTCGTCCCACACCGGAATTATCCTTTGCGCTTCGTACCTTAAAATGTATGGCGGGCATTGTTGTTACGGCAAGTCACAACCCTCCGGAATACAACGGATACAAGGTGTATTGGGAGGATGGCGCACAGGTAACGCCTCCTCATGATGTAAACATTATCGGCGAAGTAAATGCGATTACGGATTATCATACCGTAAAGACCATGGATAAAAACGAAGCCGTTGAAAAAGGCCTCTATAACGTAATCGGAAAAGAAATCGACGACCTTTACATGGTGGAATTAAAGAAGCAGATTATTCATCCGGAAATCATCGAAAAGGCAGCGGAAGACATTAAAATCGTCTACACGCCGTTCCACGGAACCGGAAATGTGCCGGTTCGCAGAATTCTTGCAGAACTTGGATTTAAGAATGTTTACGTGGTTCCCGAGCAGGAACTGCCGGACCCTGATTTTACCACATTGGATTATCCGAATCCCGAGGATCCGAAGGCATTCACGCTTGCATTAAAACTTGCAAAAGAAAAGAATGCGGATATCGTTATGGCGACGGACCCGGATGCGGACCGTCTCGGAATCTATGCGCTTGATACGAAGAGCGGCGAATATGTTCCGTTCACCGGAAACATGTCCGGTATGCTGATTGCGGAATACATCTTAAGAGAGCGTAAGGCGAACGGCACAATGCCCGAGAATCCCGCGCTTGTTACGACTATCGTAACCACAAACCTTGCCAAGGCAATCTGCGCTTCTTACGGCGTTAAAGAAATTGAGACATTAACCGGATTTAAGTATATCGGCGAGCAGATTAAAATTTTCGAGCAGACCGGCTGCAACAATTATGTATTCGGTCTCGAGGAATCCTACGGATGCCTTGCCGGAACACATGCAAGAGACAAGGATGCAATCGTTGCGGTTATGTGCTTGAGCGAAGTGGCTTCCTACTGCAAGGTAAACGGCATTACGCTTTGGGATATGATGATTGAAGTATACGAAAAATACGGCTACTACAAGGAAACCCAGTATGCGATCTCCAAGAAGGGCAAGGAAGGTTTGGAAGAAATCGCGGCCATGATGGAGAAGCTTCGCAACAATCCTCCGAAGGAATTCGGAAACTGGACCGTAAAGGAATTCAGGGATTACAAGAAAGACGTCAGAATCAATTACGAAAACGGAGAAGAAGGAAAGACAGGACTTCCTTCCTCCAATGTTCTGTATTTTGATTTAAGTGATGATGCATGGTGCTGTGCACGTCCTTCCGGAACCGAACCCAAGATTAAGTTCTACATGGGCGTAAAGGGAAGTGGATTAGAGGATGCACAGGCAAAACTCGATGCATTGACCGAGAGTTTAAAGAGCAAACTGTAAGCATAAAACAAACATAAGGCTGTAATAGGGGATACGGTGGTATTGTTATGGGAATCAAGCAAAGAATCGATCAGACAAAAAGATATTATAAACGTAACGGTTTGGCCAAAACGGCCGTAGCCGTTACGGAAAAAGTCTTTACAAAGGAGAATCCGGAGTTTAAGTATACACAGACTCCCGGAGAGGAATTGGCTCACCAGCAGGATGTCAGCGCCGAGAAAGGACCGAAAATCAGTGTCCTGGTGCCGGCATACGAAACGAAGGAAAAATTTTTTATCGAACTGATTGACTGCATGTTACGGCAGACTTATTCCAATTGGGAGCTTGTCATTGCGGATGCTTCCAAAGACCATAATCTGCAGAATCTGATTATCAGGGACGAGAGAATTCGTTACATCCCGCTTTCCGCAAACCGCGGGATTTCCAACAATACCAATGAGGCATTGAAGGAAGCAACCGGTGATTATATCGGACTCCTTGATCATGATGATGTCCTGACACTGGACTGCCTGTATTATGTGGCAAAGGCTGCGGCGCGTTACAATCCGGCATTTATCTACTCCGATGAAGACAAGGCAGATGAGGATCTGCACCATTTCTTCGAAGCGAACCGCAAGAAGAAACTGAATCTGGATTTATTGCTTACGAATAACTATATTTGTCATTTTCTGGTCCTTCGTGCGGATGTCATGAAGAAGTTAAAATTAAGACCGCAGTATGACGGCAGTCAGGATTATGATTTGATTCTGCGTGCATCCGACTATGCCATCGAAAACGATGAGGAAGTGGTTCATATTCCGAGAATTCTCTATCACTGGAGAACCTACAGCGGATCCACTTCGATTAACACGGATTCAAAACGCTATGCGTACGATAACGGTAAAAAAGCGGTGGAAGATTTCTGCAAGTCCAAAAACTGGGAAGTTGTCGTAAACGAAACACCGCATCTGGGATTTTACCATCTGTATTATTATCCGGATATTTTTGCAAACCGTCCGGAAGTCGGTGCCATCGCGGGACCGATTTATTCACTCGGCCGCATCAGCGGCGGTGCGATGCAAAAGGACGGAACACTGTTCTACAAGGATCTTCCGATCGGTTATACGGGATATCTGCATCGTGCATCCCTGCAGCAGGAAATTCCGGTGGGGGACGTACGAAACATGAAGGTTCGTGCGGAACTTCAGGGACTTTTCGATGAAGTTGTGGGAGACCCGAAGAAATTAAGCAAGCAGGATGC
>CADCOL010000040.1 GCA_902803015.1 uncultured Lachnospiraceae bacterium
GCGTTAAACGAGTATCCTTTCCATATTTTAGATATCAACATGGGATGCCCCGTGCCGAAGGTTGCGGGAAACGGGGAAGGCAGTGCATTGCTTAAAGACCCTGCGCTTGCGGGGCGGATTATGAAATGCGTGTCCGCGGCGAGTGAAAAACCGGTGACGGCGAAAATTCGTCTCGGATTTGACAAGGACCATGTCAATGCCGTGGAGGTTGCAAAGATTCTGGAAGAGAACGGTGCGGCAGCGATTACGGTACACGGACGCACCAGGGAGCAGTTCTATTCCGGAGAGGCGGATTGGGAGATGATTGCACGTGTGAAAGAGGCAGTCGGAATTCCGGTCATCGGAAACGGGGATGTGAAGGATGCGGCATCCGCAAAGAAGATGTTTGAAGTAACCGGTTGCGATGCAATTGCGGTCGGAAGGGCGGCGAGAGGAAACCCGTGGATTTTCCGGGAACTTCTGAATGGACAGCAGGAAGAAGCACCCGACGGTGAGAACGGCGCACAGGCCGCATCCGGCAAGCCTGCGTGGTCCGAAGTGGCACCCTTAATCGTTCGGCATGCCACAATGCTTTGCGAAGAAAAAGGCGAGTATACCGCCATTCGCGAGATGCGCCAGCACATCGCCTGGTACAGCGCGGGATACCGCGGAAGCTCGTCTTTCAGAAGGAAGATTAACGAGGTGGATACACTTGAAGAATTAAAGGCTTTGGTGATGAGCGTGGGTTGTTGACATGCTTTGCTTATATAGGGTATAATCATAACTTGCGATAGGAGCATTATCGCGTGAAACAGCGGTGCAATCCGCTCAGCATAAGATGAAAAGGAGAATGAATCATGGCTGAAGAAGAAAAGAAGAATCTATTAACCCGTGAAGGTCTTCAGAAATACGAAGAAGAACTCCACGATTTAAAGGTAAATAAACGTAACGAAATCGCCGAGAAACTGAAAGAAGCACGTGCACAGGGCGACTTAAGCGAGAACGCAGAGTATGATGCGGCAAAGGACGAGCAGCGTGACATCGAGGCAAGAATTTTCGAACTCGAGCAGTTACTTAAGAGCGCTGAAGTTGCTGACGAAGAAGACGTTGACAACAAGAAGGTTGCTTTCGGTATGACCGTAGTCATCCTTGACAAAGAGACCAAGGAAGAAATCACCTGCACCATCAAGGGTGCGACCGAAGCAAACAGCCTTGAGGGAACCATCTCCAACGAATCTCCTTTGGGAAAAGCTTTAATCGGCGCAAAGAAGGGACAGACCGTTGAAGTAAACTGCCCTGCAGGCGTAATTAAGTATAAGGTAGTAAGCTTCTCCCGTAACTAAGAATTTTCCCGGAACGATTCCGGAGAAACGATACAGAAAGAATTAAAAAATGGCAGAGAATAATCAGAATCAGAACAACGCAAAGGGCAATGCGCCCGCAGAGCAGGATATCGGACAGCTTTTAAAGGTTCGTCGCGAGAAACTTGCAAACTTACAGGCAGCAGGCAAGGATCCCTTTGTTATTACCAAATACAACCAGACCCATCATTCCACCGAAGCAAAGGCGGAGTATGAGGCGCTTGAAGCAGAACTTGTAGGTGACCGCGCACCGGTAAACACCGATGGCATGGAAGAAGCCGATGCAAGAGCAGCCGTTAAGGCGGACTATGAAGAGAAGCGTGCAATCATGGACGCAAGCCCGATTCACGTAAGCATCGCAGGACGTCTGATGAGCAAGCGTGTTATGGGTAAGGCTTCCTTCGGTAACGTACAGGACAAGCTCGGAAACATCCAGGTTTATGTATCCAGGGACGGAATCGGGGAAGAAGATTACGCAGATTTTAAAAAGTATGATGTGGGCGATATCGTAGGCATCGAAGGATATGTGTTCCGTACCATGATGGGCGAGATTTCCATCCATGCCGAGAAGGTGACGCTGCTTTGCAAGTCCCTGCAGATTCTGCCCGAGAAATATCACGGTCTGACCAATACAGACATACGTTATCGTCAGAGATACGTGGACTTAATCATGAACGAAGAGGCGAAGGATACCTTCATCAAGCGTTCGAAGATTATCAGCTCCATTCGTCGTTACCTTGACGATCAGGGCTTCATGGAAGTGGAGACCCCGATGCTGGTAGCCAATCCCGGCGGTGCTGCGGCAAGACCGTTCGAGACGCATTTTAACGCACTTGACGAGGACTTGAAATTAAGAATTTCCCTCGAACTATACTTAAAGAGACTGATTGTCGGCGGACTCGAGAGAGTTTACGAGATTGGTCGCGTGTTCCGTAACGAAGGTCTGGACACCAGACACAATCCGGAATTTACGCTGATGGAGCTTTATCAGGCATACACCGATTATCACGGCATGATGGATTTAACCGAGAATATGTTCCGCCATGTGGCACAGGAAGTTCTCGGAACCACGACCTTCAAGTACGGTGATATCGAGCTGGATTTCGGCAAACCGTTCGAAAGACTGACGATGACGGAAGCAGTAAAGAAGTACTCCGGAATCGATTTCGACGATCCCGCACAGGTACCCGATACCGAGGCGGCAAAGAAGCTTGCGAAAGAGCATCATATCGAATTCGAAGATTTCCATACGAAGGGACATATCTTAAATCTCTTCTTCGAGGAATTCTGTGAGGATAAAATGGTTCAGCCCACCTTCATCATGGACCATCCGATTGAGATTTCTCCTTTGACAAAGAAGAAACCGGACGATCCTTCCAAGGTAGAGCGTTTCGAGTTGTTCATCAACGGTTGGGAGATGTGTAATGCATATTCCGAGTTGAACGATCCGATTGACCAGCGCGAAAGATTCGCCCTGCAGGATGCGAATGCGGCAGCAGGTGACGAGGAAGCAGAGCATACCGATGA
>CADCOL010000041.1 GCA_902803015.1 uncultured Lachnospiraceae bacterium
CTTAATCCGGAAAGCGTAAGACCGGTGATTAAAGCACATGCCCCCGGAAGGGATGTCACCGGAATTCCCTCTTCCATACACCTTGCGACCAGCACTTCTCCCGGATCGGAAATGGCCGGCGTCCCGGCATCGGTAATCAGAGCGACGTTTAATCCCTCTTTCATTTTTCCGATCAGCACTTCGGCCTTTTCGAACTTGTTATGTTCATGATAACTCGTCATCGGAGTTTTGATTTCAAAATGGTTCAGAAGCTTAATCGAATTGCGCGTATCTTCCGCCGCAATCAGATCCGCTTCTTTCAACGTATTCAGCACGCGAAACGTCATGTCATCCAAATTCCCGATCGGCGTAGCGCACAGATACAACATGCCTGCCATTATTCCTCCCCCGGTCCGTAAATATCGGACACTTCCTTCGTGTACACATTATTCTCATCCATGATAATCAGCGGCTTTTCCATGACCAGACCGCTCCTGCCGCCTTTTTTGCCTTCCACCAGTACCATGTTCGGCTCCCGGTCCGCCTTCGGATACACGATGCGTAACCCTTTGGGTTCCAGACCCGCTTCGGACATTTTCCGCAGAATTTCCGCAAGACGGAACGGTCTGTGTACCATGTAAAATCGCCCGCCCGGCTTTAAGACATAAACCGCCGCCTTTAACACATCATCCAGCGTACATGCGATTTCATGGCGTGCAATCGCAAGACTGTCCGCGGGATTCACCAGTCCGTTGTCACGGATCATGTAAGGCGGATTGCAGGTAACCACATCAAAAGAAGCAGATGCAAAAAATGCCTCTGCCTCCTTTAAATCTCCTTCGATAATCCGCACGCGTTCAGACAGTCCGTTCATGGTCACACTTCGGGATGCCATATCCGCGGATTCCTTCTGAATCTCCAATCCGGCAAACTCTCTGCCTTCGGTCTTGGCACAAAGAAGAATCGGCAATACGCCGGTTCCCGTGCATAAATCCAGAACGGTTTCATCCTTCTTTACTTTTGCAAACGCGGAAAGAAGCACCGCATCCATTCCGAAACAGAATTTGCCCGGGTGCTGAATAATATCGTATCCGTCTCTTTGAAGGGAATCCAACCGTTCCCCTTCTTTTAAAAACTCTGCTCTTTCCATTCCGGTTTTATGTGTTATGCCTGATCTTTGTTGCTGTGGCTTCTGTGTTCGCGACCGTTGTGACGGGAATTCTGTCCGTGACGGTTTGCGTTTGTCTCTTTATTCTTCGCGTTGTCGGATTCCTTCTTCTGGCTCTTGTCGCCTTCCGCATGGTTTCCTTTTCCGCGGTTTCTTCTTCTGTGTTTCTTTTCTTTGCCGTCGGGCGTTTCCACCTTATCGACATTCTCCGGCGCGGCACCCGGGAGTTTTTTCTCCTGACGGTTTGCATTGCCGGAATTCTTCGAACCCTTTTCTTTCTTGGCCTGACGCTCTTCCATGCGCTTCTGTCTTGCTTCGCGCTCCGCAGCCTGGTTTGCTTCCCTCTCGGCTTTTTCAAGACGATCCTGCTTCTCCATCTGCTCAAGAAGCGCCAGTGCTTCCTTATCCTCTTCGGTCATTTCGGAACCGTTGCGCTTGTACATTTTCTTAAACTGCAGTTCCGTGGTCGGGTACTCTTTGATTTCTCTTTCGTCGCCTTCTTCCACGATGACGCGAACCGTCTGACGAAGGACATTGACGGACTGCACCGTTCCGTGTGCCCCGTCCGATGCGGTCACGTAATCACCGACACCGGGAAGGTTCTTATTGAGTTCCTCGTATGTCTCTTCCTCGTTCTTTAAACAGCACATCAAACGTCCGCAGACGCCGGAGATTTTTGCGGGATTCAAAGAAAGATTCTGCTCCTTCGCCATCTTAATGGACACGGAAACAAGGTCGGTTAAATAACTGTGGCAGCAAAGCACTCTGCCGCAGACACCGATGCCGCCCATTAAGCGGATTTCATCGCGCACGCCGATCTGGCGAAGCTCGATACGGGTCTTGAAAACGCTGGCAAGGTCCTTTACCAGATCACGGAAATCGATTCTTCCGTCCGCGGTAAAATAGAACAGAAGCTTATTATTGTCGAAGGTATACTCCGCATCCACAAGCTTCATGTCAAGCCCGTGCTTTTTGATTTTTTCCTTGCAGATTGCAAACGCTTCTTTTTTCTTCTGAAGATTCTCTTCGTTATGTGCATCGTCTTCCGGAGTTGCAATGCGGATAATGGGCTTTAAGGGAGCGACGATTTCCTCATCCTCCACTTCCTTTACACCGCCTACCGCAAAGCCGTATTCCACACCTCTTGCGGTTTCCACGATGACATGCTGTCCTCTTTCGATTTCCTGTCCGCAGGGATCGAAATAGTATATTTTTCCGGCCATGTTAAACCGGATTCCAACTACTTTTGTCATACAATTCCTCTATTCTTTTTTGCAGTCCCGGATCGCAACAAACAGAAGCTCAAAGGCGGTTTCCATGTTTACGTTTGCGCGGATCAGTTCCTGCGTTTTGTCGAGAGCGCGAAAAATCTGCTCAAATCCTTCATAGGAGATTTCTCTCGACACCTTCTTAATATACTGTATTTCTTCCTGAAAAATCAAGCCTTCGGTCTGATTCATTGCTTTGTAGCACAGCGCATCGCGATACCAGATGGTAAAGAATTTCAGGACTTCGTCATTTTTATCCTTGCCGAGAGCCGAAGCTTTTAAATACAATTCTCCCATATCCGCACTGTCCATGCTCTTTAAAAGTGCAATGGCCTGCTGCTTGACTTCTTCGAATCCTTCCCTTTCCAAGAGTTCGATGGCTCTTCCCAGATTTCCCCTTGCAAATGCCACGTAAGTATCTGCTTTGTAGTCGGGAACGCGTAATTTACTCATCAGATAATTCTTAATGATTTCATCCGGCAGCGGTTTTAACGAAAGGCGAACGCTTCGGCTTAAAATGGTCGGAAGAATCTCCTCCACAGAAGAAGTCAGAAGAAAAAGACATGCGTATTTCGGCGGCTCTTCCAGCGTTTTTAAAAGCGCGTTCTGCGCCTGCACCGTCATGGTTTCGGCGCCGTCAATGATATAAATCTTGTACGGTCCCGCATAGGGGCGAATGATGATGTCGTCGTTGACTTTTTCACGAATCACATCGACACCGATTTTATCCTTATCATCCGGTCCGATAAAAATCACATCCGGCTGGGAACCTTCTTCCATCTGCAGGCAGGATTTACACTTTCCGCAGGGCTTGTCCCCTTCCGAAGTACACTGGAGTGCCTTCGCAAAGCACTTGGCAACCAGTTTCTTTCCGCTTCCTTTTTCCCCCGTAAACAGATAGGCATGCGAATGCCTGCCGTCTTTTGCGGCGGCCGCAAGCTGTTGTTTTAATTGTTCCTGTCCGAGGATGGAATCAAAAGAAATCATGTTCCCGTTCTTTCTGTTTAACCCTGAATCCGGGCCTGAATAAACTGTTCAATCTGTGCGTAGCACTTCTCTAAATCTACATTTTCAAAGCGTGTATCAATACCCGCTTCCTTCAGTCTCTCTTCGGAAAAATCCCTGGCGTCCGCAAGAAAACGTCTGCACATTTCTTCATACTTCGGGTTCTCCTGCTTGCGCTCGCGTCTTAGTGCGCGTTCCAGGCGCACACCGTCATCCACGGTAATCAGAATCGGTACCATAATGCTTTGTCCGAAGAATTTCAGGCATCCCGAATAGGATTCCGGCGTTCCGATGATGACGTAATTATTTGCCGCAAGATTTATGTTTTCATCCGCAACAGTCATGTATTTCCAAATGCCGTGAACGGTATCGTACGCACGAAGTTCGACGATTTTACCCTCTTTCGAGAGTCTCTCGACGTCCTCTTCGCCGATAAAATAATACTCTTCCCCGTCCTTTTCTCCCTTGCGGATCGGTCTTGTGGTATACGTGACGATTCTCTTTAATCCGAGCGTTTCGTCGGCTAACAGACGCTTATAAATTGTATCCTTCCCGGAGGAAGATTTGCCCATAATGCAGAATATTTTTCCCATAGTGCTTTGTTAAATTTCCTTTAAGTTACACTTCTTAGTCTATCGTTTGTTTCCGGTTTCGGATAACAATGTTTCGAGCCGCGCCCTTGCATCCTCATAATTCTTAAACGGAATCCCGTGAATTCCGATTGCTTCGGCCGCGATGATGTTCTTTGCGCGATCATCCAGAAAGACGCATTCGTCCGCCTTCAAATTATATTGATTCAAAAGATATTCGTAGATCTCCCGGTCCGGCTTTATTAACTTCACAAAGGAAGAGATTACCTTTCCGTCCACAAACTTAAGGAAGGTCAGCTTTTCCTTTGACTCTTTTTCGAAAAGCGATTTCGGGAAATTGGACAGAAGATAAATGTTGTATCCTTCCTCTTTCAGATCTTTCATCCAGCCGTCCACATAGGGATAAACCGCAATGGCTTCGTCAATACGGTACCAGAGGGTCGCAAACTTGTCTTCCAGACCCGGAAGTACTTCCTGAATGTATTTTAAGGCCTCGTCCTCCGGCATTACCCCGCGGTCGAATTCATCCCAGCGGTCACCGATGACTCTCTCCACCAGGATCTGAATATCATCGTCCGTAAAACCGATTTCCCTTGCCAGATCCTCCCAATCGAAGGTTACCAGTACATTTCCGATATCAAATATAATATTCTTAATCATATTTCCTTATCTTTCATCTGTATTTCAAAGAATTGTTGACATTCCCGTTAAAATCGTCTATTATCAACAATGTGCCAATAAACGGCGTGTGGCTCAGCTTGGTA
>CADCOL010000042.1 GCA_902803015.1 uncultured Lachnospiraceae bacterium
GCCTGAATAAACATACCGCAGGCCTCTTCGAGCTTCGGATCCGGAGCGGGATTACTTCCTGCATCCGGCCCCTGACTGCTTCCCTGCTGTTGCGGCAGCCCTAGGATTGCATTCTTTTTATCGGCCATCTCGTCCATTTTTTCTTTGATTACTTCCGAACCGGTAATCATATACCCTTCATCCAGCCGGTCCATCCCCGCAATCAGACAGGACACGGCACCGTTCGTATCGCCTTTTTTTATATTCTCATCCGCCAGCGCATCGTAGGATCGTCCGATCTGCAGATACGCTTCTTCGGATTCGGAGTAGATGACCAGTGCTTCTTCATAAGCTCTTATGGCATTGTCATAATCCTCTTTGTAGTAATACTTTTTGGCCTCTGACATCTTCCTGTCAAATCGCTGATTCGGCGAATTATATGTAATAACGCAGAACGCAACGATTCCAACGATAATCAGAATAAAGAACAAAGTAAGACAGCCTCCGACAATGACCGGAATCAGCCATGGTTTTTTCTTTTTTTCATACACATCCGGATTCCTATATTCTCCACTCATTTATTCTGTCCTCAATGTTATCCCGGTTGATGTCAGCAGTTTTTACGGATTATATAAGTCCACCCTGCCGAGACCCGATGCGCTTCCTTTACCGTTTCTGCGGTTGATATACATTCTGGTTGTCGTATGGATATTGTTATCCCCATAGTCCTGATAAATCCAGACATGTACCATGTCGCCGTCGTATTCCACCATTTTCATCGTTTCATCGCCGACAAAATACCAGTTCTCCTGACTGTTCAGATAATACGCAATCTGACTCTTTAATGCGGGATCGTCAAGATAGGTTCCGACGTCCTCGGCTTCGGGCAGCTCTTCGTCCGGCCACTCCATAAACGAAGTATGGCTTGCTTCATGTATTGTCCAGTAACCCTTGCCGTCAATGGTCTTATACTCCAAAAGCGTATAGTACTTTTGATAATCCCCGTTATCTCCGAGCCACCAGTAGATCTCAGACTCCACATAGTAGAAGTCGCCCTTCTTGATGACACGTTTGACCAACGGAGCAGGGCCGTCCCCGACACCGCCCGCATAAGAGCGGAATGTATTGCTTGCCTTGTCATAGGACCAGCGCGGTTCGTAGGAATTGGAATACTTTGTATTGAATCCGTCTTCTTTTAATTTGGCAATTAAGGAATCGTCAAAGTTAAAAATGTTTTTCAGAATCCAGCCCACACCTTCCGCGTCGGTAATTCTGGGATTGTCCCACGTATCGGACAATTCGATGTTTCCGGGATATTCGGAAAAATTAATCAATACGGACATACCAAGCATGGTCTCCATAACACCGTTGATTTCTTCTTCGGTATTTCCTTTGAAATCGCCGTACCATGCCATATGATCGATAAAATCCTCCAGTCCGAGCGGAGCGTCATAAACATAAATCGGATGATAGGAATTCTCTTTCTCGATTTCGGCTTTCTTCTCTTCGATGCGTTTCTTCTCGGTCTTAATCTCATCCGAAGAAGTCTCTTTCTCACCGTCATCCAAAACATCGACCGCTTCGCCCAGCGAATCCACCGCGCCGTCAAGGTCGCCTGCATCGTAGGAATCGTCCGCCATTGCCTCATACACACGGCATAATGCAAGATACGCGTCCACATTCTTCGGATCGATTCTTAACGCCTCTTTGTAGGCCAGAATCGCTTTCTCGTAATCAAGTTCCAGAAGGTACTTGTCGCCTGCGTCCATCTGCTCTTTTGCTTTGCGCTTCGGAGCCGTTACCGCAATAATTGCGGAGACAACCACTGCAATTATAATTGCCAGCACAATTGCCGCGATTCCGGCGATGATTACCGGAATCAGCCATTTTTTCTTTTTCTTAACTACCTGCGTCGTTTCGTTATTCGCGTCCAACTTAATAAATCCTTCCGTTCATGTGTAAAATCTCTTCCGTGGTTTCCTCGGAAAGCTCCACACCGAGGAATGCCCAGATGTATTTGCGAAGCAGTAAGAATGTGCCGTATTTTAAAAGCTGCTCTTTCACATACTGATAATCCGCTCCGGTTGCTACCGCATCATATGCGAATCCGAAAGGAACCAGTACATCGAAGGCTACTCTTTGTGCGTATTTCTTACGCGCAAGAATACGGCGTTCCTTTAAGCCGATTTTATGGCCGCCGTCTTCTTTTACATGATATTCCGCAATTCTTTCTCCATGGAAGGAAGCTTCATCTGCAGCCAGTGTTTTCAGGAAGTCCATATACGCCTGCGGATCCTTTGCAAACTTCGGATCAACCGCAACATGCATGTAATACTTTCCGCATGTAGTAATCTTAATGCCGTCCGTTTCATAAACGGTTCTAGCAACCTCTTCCGGAAACAGTTCCACGGGCTCTTTTCCGATGACAACCACTTTTCCCGGGCGGTCCAGTACACGCTGAATGGATGCAGGATTGGTTACATCCCTTGCAATAATCTCCGGCCACTCAATCTCCGGAAACTTCTCCTTCACTTCCCTGTACTTATTGAAGAAATAATCCCTGACTTCTTCAACATATTCATCCTTCTCCGCATATACAAAAAAGAATTTTGGCTTGTCCATACATTTACCCCTCTACCCTCTGAATTTATATGGTCTGTTACTCGTCTCTTAC
>CADCOL010000043.1 GCA_902803015.1 uncultured Lachnospiraceae bacterium
CTGCGCGCCAACGGCGCGTGGACAGACCTTACTCAGTAAAAAACCGGTTTCTTTCGAAACCGGTTTAGGTTTTTTGTTCAAATGGAAACGGTTCCAATTAAATCATATCCAGGTTCAGCTCGCCGGTAGAAGGAACTACCATGGTGCTGTCGGATACGGTTTCGGGTTCGGAGCCTCTTTCGGGATAAAGCTCTGCACGGTTTGACTTCAGAACGTTGTAATACTGCTCCAAAGCTTTCTGCTGCTCTTCGTATTTCTTTAAGTTGGTGTCCATCGCCTGAGCAAGGATGTTCTCGATGTTTGCCATCATGTCATCGGTATAAGCGATTGCGCCTTCTTTAATCTGGTTGGCTTCTGCGGTTGCGTTGTCAAGAATTGCCTGTGCCTGCTCGCTTGCTGCACGAATCACTTCTTCGGACTGTGCGTATGCCTGCTGCATGATCTCGCTTTCGGATACCATCTGATTGGTTCTTGCAGCCGCATCATCAATGAGTGCCTGTGCTTTCTTCTTTGCATCATTGATAATCGCATCTTTGTTAGAAACAATTTTACGGAGAGCCTTAATCTCTTCCGGGGTGTTTACCTTTAACTCCTCGATCAGCTCGTCCATTTCCTGCTTGTCAATGGTGATTTTGTTCGGGTTAAATACATTCCCTTTGCATCCATCAATATAATCTTCGATGTCCTTGATGGTTTGTTCGATTTTGCTCTGCATTTTTCGTTTCTCCTTTTACGTCTGATCTATATTTCTAATTCATCAGCTCTCGTAACCGTATTTCGCATACAGGCACTTTGCAACACATTTCGGCACCAGATTGGAGATGTCTCCGTGAAAACTTGCAATCTCTCTTACTGTCGTGGATGACAGGAACGAATATTGTAAATCCGTTGTCAGAAAGACGGTTTCCAAATCTCCCTTGGAAATCATGGAATTGGTCTGTGCAAAATGCAATTCATAATCAAAGTCCGTCATGGCGCGAAGGCCTCGAATTGCAATATGACAATTCTTTTCCCTGGCATAATCTACCAAAAGCCCGGAAAAAGAATCAATTTCCACATTCTTTAAGTGCGCAGTACACTCCTTTAGCATTGTAACACGTTCTTCGACAGTAAACAAGGGAGATTTTGCAGGATTATTGAGTACACTTACTATAATATGGTCAAAAATCCCGCTTGCACGCGTGATAATATCGATATGTCCGTAAGTTACGGGGTCAAAACTGCCCGGATAAATGGCTGTACTCATGCTTCCTCCCTTCTTAAAAACACGTGTCTGCAGCTTTTATAGTCTTTTTCCTTGAAGATTTCAAAGCCGTTTTCGGAAATCCGGCTAAAATCTTCCGCCGACTCACACTCTACGACGACAATTCCGTCCTCGGCAAGCAAATCGCGCTCGCGGATTAATTTTAAAATCTCATCCTTGGCATGCAGCGCAAACGGCGGATCCATAAAAATGATATCTGCTTTTTCCTTGATATCAAAGCTTAATGCACGTCTTACGTCACAGGCAAGTACGGTGGCTTTATCGGAAAGTCTCGTCTTTTCGAGATTTTTCCGGATGCATCCAAGCGCTTCTTTGTCGTTTTCCACAAAATAAGCTCTTTTTGCACCGCGGCTTAACGCTTCAATTCCGATTGCTCCGCTTCCGCTGTAAAGATCCACAAAAACAGCATCATAAAGGCTGTTTGTTAAACAATTAAACAATGTCTCTTTATGTTTGTCAATGGTTGGCCTGGTTTTATCCCCTTTCGGGGTAATCAGTGGAATGCTTCGTGCGCTTCCCGCAATGACTCTCATAATCTTAACTTCGTTCCTTTTCCGTCACGCTTGGACTCTTTAATGCGGCTGAATTCAATCGTATGATCCCTGAAATTAAAGTCTTTCGGGCCGTCGATATATTCGTAAAATACTCCGTCCACGTAATCTTCGCCGGATAGCTTCATGCAGCGTACTCCGGCAGCTGTCTTTTTCTGCATCGGAATTTCTTCCGTGGCAAATCGGATATAGAATCCGTCGTTGCTTACCAGCACGATTCGCTGGGTATCTTTGATTACATCCACGCTTACGACTTCATCGCCTTCATTTAACTTCGTTGCCGCAACTTCACGACGCGTCACATCAAATTCGCCGCCGTCAACGATTTTACACATGGACTGTTTGGTAACGAAAATCAGACGATACAGATTCAAATCGGATTGACCGAAGAGGTTAATCACGCGCTCGTTCTTCGAAGAATATGTCGAAATATTGTCGACCGGCGTTCCCTTGTCCTTCGCCTTTCCGAACGGAATGTCGGAAACTTTTACGGTATGCAGTTCACCGATATCGGTAAAGAGGCAAACCTTGCCGGAACTCTTGCAGAATACGAGGAACTTATTCTCTTCTTCCAGGCTTTCCTTGTTTCTCTGGAATGTCGCGTCGTCCACGCATTTAATGTATCCGAAGCGGTCCATCAGTACCGCAACATCGATTTCCTCGGCCTTCTTCTCTTCGTAAACCGCTTCCGCACCGTTTTCGATTACGGTTCTGCGCTTGCGGCCGAATTCTTTCTTGAACGTCTCAAGATCGTTTAAAATAACCTGCGTCATGGAATCATGGCGCTCGAGAATATCTTCGTAACGGAAAATATTCGCCATCGTTTCCTCGTGA
>CADCOL010000044.1 GCA_902803015.1 uncultured Lachnospiraceae bacterium
AATCGCGTATAAGGATACGCTGATTTTAAGAGGCGAAGCGGTTATCGGTTATAAGGATTTTGAAGCCATTAACGCAGCCATTACGGATCCGGCGGAGCAGTATAAGAATCCGAGAAACTTATGCTCGGGTTCGGTGCGCCAGTTAAACAATGAAATCACAAAGAAACGTAATGTCCGTTTCTATGCTTTTACACTGGTTTCCGCACCGGGTGTGGATTTTGAGAATTCCAGGGCAAAACAGATGGAGTTTTTGAAAGGACTCGGATTCGAAACCGTATACAACAAAAGAGTTTCGAAAGATACCATCCACGATGCGATTGCATGGTTTGAAAAAGAAATCGAAACCTATGACATTCCTTCGGACGGACTCGTATTAACCTATGACGACATTGCGTATTCCGAGTCGCTCGGTAGAACCGCTAAATTCCCGAGAAGTGCCATTGCGTTTAAATGGCAGGACGAGGTGGCGAAGACAAAACTTAAGTACATCGAATGGTCCCCTTCGAGAACCGGTCTGATTAATCCCGTGGCTGTTTTTGACAGTGTGGAACTTGAGGGAACGACCGTATCGAGAGCATCCGTTCACAATATTTCCGTCATGCGTGCGTTGAAACTCGGTGTCGGCGATACGATTATGGTTTATAAAGCGAATATGATTATTCCGCAGATTGCGGAGAATCTGACGGGAAGCGATAACATCGAAATTCCGAAGGTTTGTCCGATTTGCGGGGGAGAGACCGAAATCCGTGAGCAGAACGAAGCGCAGACGCTGTACTGTTCGAATCCGGAGTGTCCGGTAAAGCGCGTAAAAGCGCTGAGTCTGTTCGTCAGCCGCGAAGCTTTGAATGTGGACGGCTTGTCCGAAATGACCATCGAAAAATTCACGGAGCGCGGATTTGTCAAAGAATATGCGGATTTCTTCCGCCTTACGCGTTACAGGGATGAAATCGTGAACATGGAAGGCTTCGGAGAGAAGTCCTTTGAAAACCTGATCACCGCAATCGATGCGGCGAGAAAAACGACGCTCGGAAAGCTTCTTTACGGTCTCGGCATTGCGGGAATCGGTGTGGCGAATGCAAAACTGATAGCAAAGCATTTTGACGAAGAAATCTCCAAATGCCGCGCAGCGGACGTACAGGAGGTCAGTGAAATCGAAGGCGTCGGTCCGATTATTGCGGAAAGCTTCGTTGCTTATTTTAAAAATCCGCTCCGTACGGAAGAACTCGACCACCTTCTTCCGGAACTGGAAATTGCCGCAAAGCAGGAGAGCACAAATACATCTTTAGCGGGAAAAACCTTTGTGGTGACGGGCTCGCTCAACCATTTTAAGGACCGTGCCGCATTAAAAGAGGTGATCGAGTCCATGGGCGGCAAGGTCTCGGGCAGTGTTTCCGCGAAAACGGAGTGCCTGATCAATAACGACGTTACCTCGTCGAGCAGCAAGAATAAAACCGCAAAAGACCTCGGAATTCCGATTCTTTCCGAGGATGATTTTCTTGAGAAGTATGGTGTTCCCATTTCCTTGTAAAAATCATAAAAAAATGATATAATTATTCGATATGTTTTTTTATCAAATATACTGTTTTTGGAGCTAAAAATGCCGATTCGGATTCAGAACGATTTACCTGCAAAGGAAATCCTGGAAAATGAGAATATATTCGTCATGGACGAGGACCGTGCAATCCATCAGGACATTCGTCCGCTGAAGGTTGCCATTGTCAACGTGATGCCGTTAAAGGAGGAGACGGAACTGCAGCTTCTGCGCCTTTTATCCAATTCTCCCCTGCAGACGGATGTAACGTTTTTAACCATGAGAAGTCATGTTTCTTTGAATACTTCCGCAAATCATTTGAATAAATTCTACGGATATTTTGACGAGATCAAGGATGAAAAATTCGACGGTCTGATTATTACCGGTGCGCCGGTGGAGCAGATTGAGTACGAGGAAGTGGATTACTGGGACGAACTCTGCGCCATTATGGAATGGTCCAAAACAAATGTGACCTCCACGCTTCATATCTGCTGGGGCGCACAGGCCGGCCTTTATTATCATTTCGGTTTGAAGAAGTATATGCTTCCCGAAAAACTTTCCGGAATCTATCAGCACAGGGTAATGAAAAGAAAAGAGCCCCTGGTTCGCGGATTCGACGATGAATTCTATGCACCGCACAGCCGTTATACGGAAGTTCGTGCAGAAGACATCCATAACTGCAGCGCACTGAAGGTGGTTGCGGAATCCGACGAAGCGGGTGTTTTCCTCTGTCTTACCGAAGACGGAAAGCAGATTTTCGTTATGGGTCATCCGGAATATGACAGATATACGCTTGATAGCGAATATAAGAGAGATATGGGAAAAGGACTGAATCCTGCCATCCCGATCAACTATTATCCGGACGATAATCCGGAAAACAAGCCGCTCATGCTCTGGAGATCGCACAGTATGCTGATTTACTCCAACTGGCTGAATTATTACGTATATCAGGTAACGCCTTACGAGCTGTAGAGCCGGGGACGACCCTGCAACCGCAAGAAATCTCTTTGAATAAAGGAAAACCAAATGGAACACTTTTTGGTAAAACTGGAAAGAAAATTCGGCAAATACGCAATCCGTAACCTGCCTTTGTATCTGATTATCTGTTACGCGTTCGGATACCTGATGAATCTGGTAAAGCCCGAATGGATTTACATCGTGAACTTAAATCCGTACGCGATTCTTCACGGACAGGTCTGGAGACTGGTCAGCTGGATTCTGGTTCCGGAAGAAACGAATCTTTTGTTTGTCGTAATCGTATTGTATTTTTACTACTCGCTGGGAAGAACACTGGAAAAAACATGGGGCAGTTTCCTGTTTAACGTTTATTTCTTCTCGGGATTTCTGCTTACGGTAATCGGAGCATTTTTGCTCTTTGTGTATTTTGAAACCTTCGGAAAAGAATTTGCCGAAATGTACGGAATGTATCTCGGCAATGTTTTCAACGAGGCGCTTGGACTGGGCTCTGCGGGGGAATGCCCGTGGTTAATGGGTGGAAGCTGGTTTTATGCCTATACGGCCGGGTTCTTCAGTACCTACTATATCAACCTTTCCATTTTCCTGGCATTTGCAATTATGTACCCGGATATGAAGGTGTATATCATGTTTATCATTCCCATCAAGGTGAAGGTGATGGGAATCATCTACGTGATTATTTTAACGCTGAACATTGTGATGGCCTTTTTCCACGGAGGATTCTCTTACGGCCTGTTAACA
>CADCOL010000045.1 GCA_902803015.1 uncultured Lachnospiraceae bacterium
GCCGCACCGGAGGTCATAAAGATGTGTTCCATCGTATAATCCATTCCGAAAACGCGGTTTAAATGCTCTGCCGTTGCTTCTCTTGCCATGGGGTTACCCGGATTGGGGCTGTAGCCGTGCAAATATGCACTGTCCTTGGTCTGAAGAAGCTCAATCATGGTCTTCGTCAGTTCGTCCGGCACAGGCACGGAAGGATTTCCGAGCGAATAATCGAATACGTTTTCATAGCCGATTTCCTTGCCTCTCTGAACCGCATATCCTGCCAGCGCACGAATAACGCTGGGTGCCTGAATCATATCCTTAAATTCCTGATTAATCATAGTGATACCCTCTTTTTGTGTATTTTATCCATAAAAGTATATAAAAAATTTTATTATTTGTAAATTCAAACGCGTGGATTCGTGATATACTCATTCAGGATTACAGCACTCAGGAGTAGCAATGTTTCTGGAAAATTTAGCGGCAACCGGATTAAATTTTACGGATCTGCAGTTTATCTTCCGCTTTCTTCCGCTTTACCTCCTGTTATATTACCTCTTCCCCGGCAAAATCCGCTCATGGATAACGGTAATATTCAGTCTGGTTTTTTATGCGGTGAATGCCAAGGAATACACGGCGGTTCTTCTTCTGGTGCTGATTTTGAACTTTGCTTTCTCATTCGGCATCGCAAAGAAGAAAAAAGGAGTTTTGATTCTGTCCTTTATCACGGATGCCGGATTCTTAATGAGTTTTAAGATTCTTAGCGTGCTCGGTCTTACCGTAAGTCTCCCCGCAGATTATAATTTGCGGATTCTGCTGCCTCTCGGCATCAGCTTCTATACGTTTAAAATCATTTCCTACCAGGTTGACTTATACCGCGGGAAATACGAACGCGCATCCCTTGGCGATTTTCTGGCATATGCCGCGGACTTTTCGCAGATTATCAGCGGTCCCATCGGCCGTTACGATTTGTGGAAAAAAGACCACGACCATCTGATCTCAATCAAAAAGTTTAAGAACAAGGTCACATTTGCGATGAACGCAGTCTGCGACGGACTGACCTTTTTCATCGCCGGACTTTTCATCAAGATTATCCTTGCCAATCACCTTGCCATCCTCTGGAACAGCATCGGCACCATCGGATACGACAGTATCTCCACGCCGCTTGCATGGATTGGCGTAGTGGTTTATTCCTTAAACCTCTTCTATGATTTCTGGGGTTATTCCCTGATTGCCGCAGGAATCGGCGTTATGACGGGGCATTCCTTTATCCGGAACTTCAAGGATCCGTACGGGGCTCTTTCGGTCAGCGATTTTTACCGCAGATGGCATATTACCCTCGGAAACTGGTTTAAGGATTATATCTATTTCCCCATGGGCGGCAGCCGTTGCAGCAAAATCAATACCGCGCGAAACCTGATTATCGTCTGGGTTCTGACCGGAATCTGGCACGGAATCACCTTAAACTATCTGCTTTGGGCCGGTATCCTGCTTCTTTTGATTCTTTCGGAAAAATTCGTGCTGTCCCATAACAAAGTTGTACTTCGAATTTTCGGGCAGCTCCACGTGCTTGTGCTCATCCCGCTTACCTGGATCATCTTTGCACTGGACAAGCCGATGGATTTATACCATTATTTCGCCAGACTGTTCGGCGTGATGCTTCCGACCACGGTCATCAATGCCAAGGACTTTCTGACCACACTGCAAGACGGCTGGTTTTATCTTCTCATTTCCATCGTCTGCCTGATTCCCGGTATACGCGATTCTTTCTATCATGACAGACATTCGGTATTCTGGACCGTTCTTTTGTTTATTCTGTTCTGGTTCTGCATTTACAGTTCCAGCGGAAGCGACCTGAATCCGTTTATGTATATGAGTTTTTAAACTATGGCATCAAAAAGAGACAGAATTATCAAGAAAAAAAGAAAGAAGCATTACGCACTCTTTATCCTGATCGGAATCTCCACAATTCTGGGAACCGTTTTCGGATATATGATGCGCTCAAGTCTTTATGCTTCCGATGAAATGTATGACCCGAAGGAAGAGCCGGGTATTGTTTTGGTGCTGCACGGAATCCGTAACGGAATCTATCCGTGGAATGCCAAAGCGGAGGATTTCTCCATGGCGGGCCGTACCCTTGCAAAACTGTTTTCCAAAGATGAGCCTTCTTCTGAGATTCCTTCCGGTACGGATATAATCACTTCGGAAATCCCTTCCGAACCGGTTTCCGAAATCCCTTCGGAGATTGCTTCCGAAATCCCTTCCGAGCCGGCATCGGAAATCGGGGATACTCCTTCGTGGGAAGATTCCGTAAAGGAATTCGTACGCGTGGACGATGACTATTTTAACGATGCGCTCTTTATCGGCGACTCCCGTATCGTGGGACTCGCGGACTACGTCGAACCTCTCTACTCCAGAGCCGACTTCTACGTAAAGCGCGCCATGACGATTTATCATATAAAAGACGGGAAAGCCGTTGCGACCATCAACGGGGAACAGAAAGATGTCTGGCAGGTTCTGAGCGAAAAACAATACGGTAAAATCTATATCTCCGTCGGAATCAATGAAATCGGAACCGGAACGCCCGAATACTACGGAAATGCATTTGCAGAGGTTGTCCAGCGAATCCGCGAGGCACAGCCCGATGCGTATATCTTTATTATCAGCATCATGCACGTAACCACGAACAAGAGCAATAACGACAAGCTTTACAATAACCCGAACATCAATGCCCGCAACGAAGTACTGATTCCGCTCGCGGACCAGATCCGCACTTTCTATATTGACGTCAATGAGGCTGTGGACGACGAGTACGGCGGAATGCGTGCCGATATCAGTTACGACGAAGTGCATCTTTTAGGTTCGTGCAATGAACTCTTCCATGAATTTTTACTGGACCACGGAGTACAGCGGCCCGAGCAGCTTAGCACGGAATAACAGCACTTTGTTTGCTCAACGAAAAACATCACTGACGTTTCAAATACTCCGCCGATACCGGGAACGCAAAATACGTATCCGGATAGGGTTCGTCTTTCAGGGAAAAATGCCACCACTCGCAGTCAATCGGCTGAAAGCCGTTTCTTACCATTGCATTCTGCAGAATCATGCGGTTCTCATACTGCTCATCCGTAATTCCGCGGTAATCCGGATGGGACACCTCGCTGAACAAATCAAACGGGCTGCCCATATCCACTTCCCTGCCGGATTTCATATCAAGCAGGGTCAGATCCACGGCGCTTCCGCGGCTGTGTGAGGACTGCTTTGCAATATATCCTTTTATAAACAAATCTTCCTTATCGAGGTCCGGATAAAAGAACTGCTTCATGCGAAGATCATGTTCCTCGATTCCCCACAGACAGAACTGCTTCACCGCCGTTGCCGGGCGGTATGCGTCAAAGACCTTCAGCCGGTATCCCTGCACCATTAACTCGCTGCTGACCGATTTTAACGCTCTGGCAGCCTCCTTTGTGATTAACGCAATCGGGTCCTCGTATCCGTCAATCCGCTCTCCGATGAAATTAAAGCCGGAGTGATAACGAATCTCCTGAATAATCTGCGGAACATAATCGGCTAAAATGACAAATCCCGAACAATCCAATGTAATGTCTGTATTCTTCATCTTATGTGCCTCACTGTTTCATGAAACTCTGTGATGTCTATTTGATAATGTTCGAACTTAATTCCTGCTGCCAGCGGGAGCTTCTTACCCAGCGTCCGTTGTTGATTGCAAGCGTCTTTCCGTTGCTTTCCATCACTTCTTTATACCAGTATGCGCTGTCCTTCGGAGTTCTCTTTAAGGTAACGAAATCGGTATGAATGATTCCGAATCTTCCGTGATATCCCTGATCCCACTCGAAATTATCCATTACGGACCACAAGAAATATCCCCGTACATCCACGCCGTCATCCGATGCCTGCTGCAATGCGGATAAGTAACGATCAAGGAAATCGATGCGGTTCGGATCATGCACCTTTCCGTCCAGGGAAATCGCATCATGGCATGCCATGCCGTTTTCGGTTATGAACAAAGGAAGTTTATAGCGCTCATATGCGAATTTTGCTCCCCAGTAGAGGCACTCTTCCATAATCGGCCAGTGAACACCGGTCTCCTGATAGCCGGGATACGGAATGACATCCACGGGTTCGCCATCTTCGCCGGCTTTGATATAGTAGCCGTTATAAATATTCTGTCCGAGAAAATCGATGGGCTGATGCATCAGCTCCAAATCCTCTTTCGTAATCTCGGGCATCTCGCCTTTGAAAAGTTCCAAGCTGTCCTTCGGAAATTCACCCAAGAGCACGGGGTCGGAAAACCACGCCACGGTCCATGCCCAGTCCCAGGTATTCTTTGTAATGGCAAAGTATTTTTTCTTTGCCGCCTCAATATCCCTCGGATCATCCGTTGCCGGAATGGGGATCGTACAGGTCGGTGCATAGCCGATTTTTACGGGACGGACGGAGTACTCTCTTAATGCTTTTACCGCCATGCCGTGCGCCTTTAAAAGGTTCACGGATGCAAGCGTCGTTTCCTTATATCCAAGTTTCTTGCCGGGCGCATGCACACCGACCACATAGCCGAGGCCGATGACGCACTGCGGTTCGTTAATCGTAAAGAAGTATTCCACGATGTCGGAGAAGCGCTCCGCAACAACTTTCGCATACTCGCCGAACCAATTAACGATTTCGGGGTTTACCCAGCCTCCTTTGTCTTCCAGTGCCTGCGGCAGGTCCCAGTGATAAAGGGTTAAGTACGGCGTGATGCCGTTTTCCTTCATCGAAAGAATCAAATCGCGGTAAAATGCGATGCCTTCCTCGGAAACCTCTCCCGTGCCGTCCGGAATGATGCGGCACCAGTTCATCGAGAAACGGTATGCCTTAATTCCGAGTTCCTTCATCATTGCAAAATCTTCTTTGTATTTATGCATGTGGTCGCAGGCCGTCAGTCCGTTTCCGCCCTTGGTGTTCATCGGATTCTCTTCCGAGAAGGTATCCCAGATACATTTGCCGCGGACATTTACCGGATCGGTGCCTTCCACCTGATATGCGCTTGAAGCTACTCCCCATACAAAATCGTCACGAAACATAATTTGCTCCTTTATTCCGAAACATTTCCTTTGTTAACCCTTACAATATCAAAATAGTAACATACATATTCTTAAAAATCTACCGCTTACGCGGGGATCACTCTTTCCTTCATTTTTGCACAAAAAAAACCTTATTTTTTTACATTTACAAATATTGTAAGCGCTTACATCCTGTGATAGAATAAGAATCGACGGAATCGTTCACACAAAATTCTTTGGTATCCTGTCTTATACTATGGTAAACTGATTACTACACCGAACAGATGATATCCTTCTGTTAACGGTTTATTCACCACACCACAAACAGGGCACGACAATTATATGTATTCCATGTATACTGCGGATAAACTGAATAAATTCCCCTATTTCCGGGAACTCTTGAAAGACCGTGATCTTTCCGGTATTCTGGATTCTCTGACGGGACTCGTTTCGCGCCCGTACATGCTCGATATGATTCATTACTTAATCCGAAACGAAATTCCGTTCACGCTCGCGCTCCTCGATTTGGATAATTTTAAATTCATCAATGACACTTACGGACATAAAGTCGGCGACGGAGTTTTGGCCGGTGTGGCAGAAGATATGATTCGTTATCTGGATGATTACGGTATTGCCGGACGAATCGGCGGAGACGAATTCATGATGGTGAATTTCCGCGATTTGGATTATGACAGCGCAAAGAAATTCTATTTGGAAATGTACGCAAACTTCAATGTAATGCGTAAAAATATCGACCTTGAGACCTGCTCCCCTTTCATTACGGGAACACTCGGTTCTGCAACCTTTCCCAAGGATGCAAAAGATTACGATACCCTGTTTTCACTGGTTGACAAAACGCTCTATCGCGGCAAAACCAAGGGACGCAACTGCTACATCATCTATGTGGAGGCAAAGCATAAGGATATCGTCATTAAGGATCTAAAAGGTCACGGATTGTATGTTACATTCCATAATCTTGCCGAGCAATTCGATTCCACAGAGAATATTTACGGTAAAATGGATGCCATGTTTTCCGTATTGAAAGAGTCTCTCCGTATTTCCGATCTTTACTTTACCGGAAAGAACCGAATTATGCGGAGTGTTACCACCGGCGAGGAACTGGCCGATGTTTCCGACATCGACGAGCTGATGAAGGAAGACCTGTATCAATCCAACAGTCTGACAAAGATCAGCGAAATCTGTCCGAAATTATACCGCTTTCTTCGCGATAAGGAAATCGAAACCGTTATGATCGTGCGAATCTCCGCAAGTCACAACACCTTCGGATACCTGATGTGCGCAGAGCCGCACACGCTTCGTATCTGGCAGCAGGATGACTGCGCAACCCTGTTTTCTGTCGGCAGAATGCTTGCCGGATATATTCAGGGACGAAATATTGATTTTTGATAACAAATAACCCCATCCGATTTGGATGGGGTTTTGATTTAATCTGTGGATTTCATGTACCGGTCCATCGCTTCTGCGATTTCCTTGGAATACTTCACCGCATGTACCACGGTCTTGGCTCCGGTTACCACATCGCCGGATGCAAATACTCCCGGCATCGTGGTCTGCCCCGCATCGTTCGTTGCGAGGTTTCCTCTTTCGTTCAACTTCAGATCTTTATCCCTGTTTACCAGCTTATCCTGCGGAATCTGGGAAACCGCAATCAGAATGGAATCCGCTTCAAAGAGTTTTTCGGTTCCTTCGATTTTTTCAATCTTTCCCTCTTCGGATCTGCGGGTATCACACATCACAACGCCTTCATCCGTTATGCGGACCGGCGCTTTGTTCAACGAAAACAATACACCGTCAATCTGAGCATATCCGAACTCCTCATTGGAAGCCGATACTTTCTCATCTCTTGAAAATACCGTAACGTATCTCGAACCGTGACGGATCGCGGTACGTGCCACATCCATAGCGGCATTGCCCGAACC
>CADCOL010000046.1 GCA_902803015.1 uncultured Lachnospiraceae bacterium
AAACAGTCCTTCCTCATCACCGAATGCAATAAACCAGTCCGCAAGCCCTACCAGATAGGTAATGCACTGCTGCATTTCACCGCAATCCGTCGCAGGATTGGTTGCATTTAAAAAATCAAAGGAATTACCCGCAAGACGCATCATCCAAAGGAACGGCCGAATCTGGTCCCTGTTGCTCTCCATATAATCCAAAAGTGCCCTGAACTTGGAGTGAAAATCGCCGGCCGCGTTTACCAGTGCCTTTGCCGTTTCAATCTGACACATAACATTGTAAAACAGCGCCGTTTCCACCATCTCGTCCTTGGACTGGAAGTATTCGTATGCGGTTCCCTTTCCGATTCCCGCACGCGCGGTGATGTCGCCGACCTTCATTTCATTGACATCCGCACCCTCATTAATCATTGCGATTATGGCATCATATATGGCAACTGCCTTTTCACTCATGGGCATTTTAATCTCTTTCACGTTCCAATCCTCCTTACAGTACTTCTTCCACCATGTTCTTCTCGCGGTTCATGATATCGTATAAAACCGGCACCACGAGCAGTGTCAGTACGGTTCCGTATACCAGACCTCCGATCATAACGATGGCCATCGGCTGCATCATGGCGGAACCCTTTCCAATTCCGAGTGCCAGTGTCGACATGGAAATTACCGTGGTCAGTGTCGTCATCAGAATCGGCCTCAGTCTTGCCGTCGCAGATTCCACAATTGCTTCCTTCTTGCTTAAGCCCTCGCGCCTGAGCTGATTGATATAATCCACCATAACGATACCATTGTTAACGATGATGCCGGCCAGCATAACGAAGCCTAGCATACCGATTACGGAAATCGTATTCTGCGTAATGAACAGTCCGAAGAATCCGCCGGTAAATGCGAGCGGAATCGTAAACATGATGATGAACGGGGACAGCAGTGACTGGAACTGTGCAACCATTACCAGGTAGATAAAGATTACCGCAAGAATTAACATTCCGACCAGCTGCTTCATTGCATCGCGAATCATCTCATCCTCACCGCTCATCTTAATGGTGTAACCTTCCTTCATGTTCATTTCCCTGAACTTCCTTTGCAGTTCCGTGCTGACGAAAGTAATGTTATGATCGTCATCGATGTCTGCGGTAACCGAAATATACTTGGTCTGTGCATCGCGGTTGATGACATTGAGTGTCTCGGTTTTTTCGAAGGTTACAATTTTTGAAAGCGGGATTTCATAATGCTTTCCTTCTTTGTTGGTATAGGGGAACTTCAGGCTGTAAATATCGCGGAGCGTGGTATCCTTCTGTTCCTCGGCAATTACATAAATATCATAATCCTTGGTGTCCGCTATCAGTGTGGTATTCGGAGTACTCGGCATGATGGCCTTCATGACCTCGGCAAATACCTGTGCAGTGGTAAGCTGAAACTCCATTGCTTTGATTTTATCCACATGAATCTTTAAGCAGGGCGTCGTATCATTCAGACCGTCCTTGATGTCAATGACACCGGGCGTATCCTCCATGATACGTACCACTTCTTCCGTATATTCACGAATCTGATCCAGGTCACGGCCTTTTACCATAACGGTAAGTCCGGACCCCAGCATGGACATGGTATCATTGGAAGCGGTTTCTACGGTTACCATGCAATCGATATCCTTCGTTTTTTCTTCAATTTCGCTCTGGATGTCACCCATTTTCCGGTGATTCTTTTCATCCAAAAGGATGTAATACGTAGCGGATTGTCCGCCGCCCATTCCGAATGCGGAAAGGACCGAATTTCCACCCATCATAACACCGACGGTTTCGATGCCTTTAATTCCCATCACGCGCTCGGTAACCTGATCGCAAAGTTCCATCAGTTCCTGATCGGTAATGTCCTGGTCTTCACGCGGTGCTACCGTCATGGAAAGCTGATCTACTTCAATATCCATATCAAGGAAAGAGAAGCCTCTGGAGAATCCCGCAAAAATACTGGTCGCAAGAAGCAGGAGCGCACAAATGATTACAAGTGCCTTTTTCGAAAGAAGCGTCCGCAGAAGACTTCCGTACAAATCCCGGAACTTGTCGAAAAGCTTCGTCTGTTTCTCTTCGCCGTCCTTAATCATCATGGATGCGGTCGCAGGCACGAATGTCAGCGCCACAATCAGACTGGCTGCAAGTGTATAGGTAACGGTCAGGGCCATATCCACAAAAATCTGCTTCGTCAGACCACCCGCAAACACAATCGGGGCGAATACGCAAACCGTGGTAAGCGTGGATGCCGCAATCGCTCCGCCGACCCCTCTGGCTCCTTCCACAGCCGCTTTCTTAACGCTCAGTCCCTCTTTCCTCAACCGGTAGATATTCTCGATGACTACAATCGAGTTATCCACCAGCATACCAATTCCAAGCGCCAATCCGGAAAGGGAAATGATATTTAACGTGATATGTGTAAAATACATAAGCACGATTGCAAACACAACACTCAGAGGAATGGAGCATGCAATAATGAATGTGGATTTAAAATCTTTTAAGAACAGAATCAGTATGATTACGGCCAGCGCCGCACCGATTAACATGTTCTGCAAAACGCTGCTGACTACGATATCAATGTAAACACCCTGGTCCATCAATACCGCCATGTTCAGTTTTTCGTTCTCTGCTTCAAGCTGTTTAAAGCGGTCCAGCAAACGGTCGGTTACATCACCCGTGGAATAACCGGTCTGCTTTTCGATACTCATCATAACCGCCGGGGTTCCGTTAATCTTCGAATAAGATTCGGCTGCGTTATTGACAACTTCAACCGTTGCAACATCTTTTACCCGGATTGGCTCGATATCCTTCATACCCATATCAAGCAATACCATGTTTTCCAGATCTTCCATGGTATTCACACTGTCCCCGACCGTAATCAGATACTGATCGGTTCCTTCGGTAATATAGCCTGCCGGCATGGAAAAGTCCTGGGCTACGATTAAGTTGCCAAGCATTTCGGCCGTAACCAGGTTGGAAAGATCGGCCGCCTTTAAGGCTTCTTCCTTGGCCGATTCGAGCTGGGCTTCTCCCTGCTCCAATGCCAGCTTGCCGTTTGCGATTTCTCCCTGGGCCTTTGCGATTTCCAGGATTCCTTTTACCAGTCCCTGGTTGAGTTTTTTATATGCATCATCCAAAGTGACCTTGCCTTCCGCAAGAGGTCCTTTGGCCGCTTCCATGGTTGCGATGGAAGAGTTCACCGTAGCCAGTGCCTGGGAAAGATCCTTGGCTAACTGTTCCGGGTTGCTTCCGTCAGCCGTAATTCCGAGCGCATTTAAATCAACGCCTGCTGCCTGTAAGCCTGCCAGAGTTGCCATTGCCTGCGAGGTATCCGGTGCGGGACCCATCTGTGCGCTCGCCTGTGCCACATACATGGCCAGCATTTCACGGCTCATTCCGGTCTGTTCCATGATTTCTTCATCCGTGGCGTTGTTTAAAAGATACTGATAATATTCCAGCTGCTTTCTCTGATTCTCATATACCTCGGCAGCCTTGGTTGCCTCATTCATCGACTTAAGGGCTCTCTCAAGGTAAGGCTTGATCATCTTCATCATGGCCAGATTGCTTTCAATCGTTGCCTCACCGACATAGGCCTGAATCTTGCCGTTTACAATCTGGTTGGAGCCGTCCGCAATCTGTTCCATCATCTGCTTCTGGCCGTCCTCTAAAGCCTTCTCGCCGTCTTCAATCTTCTTTTTGCCATCCTCCATCTTTTCTTCGGCATCGGCAAATCCTTCATTGATTTCGTCAATGACTCTTTCGTTGATTCTTTTGATTTTATCCTCATCCAGTGTAATCTGAATGCGCTCCTCAACACTTCCGACCGTGGTTACGCTTGCCACACCTTCCACGCTTTCGAGATAAGGAACCAGTGTGGAATTTACATAGTCGGTAATCTCAATCTGACTCATGCCCTCCATATCTGCGGACGCAACCATTATCGGGAGCATGGTGGGATCAAGCTGCATAATAAGAGGACTCGTGACTCCCGTCGGAAACGTGCCGGAAACCTGATCGAGTTTTTGCTGCATCTCTATGACGATGGAATCCATATTGGAATTCTGTTCGTATTCCAGAATAACCATGGAATAACTGTTGTACGACATGGACTGAATCGTTTTTACGTTTTTGGTGGTCGCCATCTGCGCCTCCACCGGCGCCGTGACATTCTTTTCCACTTCCTCGGGACTTCCGCCCGGGTACATTGTGATAACAAGAACATAGGGCAGTTTCATATCCGGCAAAAGGTCCGCCTTCATTTTATACAGGCTGACCACACCCAGTACGACTATTAAAACCACGCCCACCATTACGGTGAAAGGGCGTCTGACACTGTATTTTGACATGGTAAAACTCCTTAAAAAATCTACCGACCGAACGGTCGGTCGGTTATTTCATCATACTCTTTTTTTAGAATATGTCAAGCATAAAATGTCTTGACGCATCGGTGTATTCATTGTAAACTGTCAAACGAAATACAATATCATGATTCCTAATGAAAGGTATTCTATAAATGACACAGGAAAACAATCCCGCCAGGGGAAATTCTTCTACAAAAATGACCGTACTGACCATTACGCGTGTTGCATTGTGCACTGCCGTAATCTGCGTACTCGGACCGCTTTCCATCCATATTCCGATCAGCCCCGTTCCGATTACACTTGGAATTCTCGGAATCTTTCTGGCGGTATATATTAACGGATGGCTCTACGGGACCTTAAGTGTTCTGATATATTTGCTGATCGGCTTTGCCGGCGTTCCCGTTTTTTCCGATTTTTCCGCAGGGATGACGAAACTCGGCGGTCCCACCGGCGGATACCTGTTAGGATTTATTCCGCTGGCATTGCTTGCAGGCTTCTTCATCAGTAAATTCGAAAAAAAGATTCCCCTGCACATCCTCGGCATGATCCTCGGCACCATCGTATGTTATGCATTCGGAACGGCATGGCTTGCGGTATCACTGAACTTAACTTTTCCGGCAGCCCTGATGGCCGGCGTTGTTCCGTATATTCCGGCAGACCTTGCAAAAATGGCAATAGCCATCGGCATAGGAATTCCGGTACGAAATGCATTAAAAAGAATCAGCGGCTGATGCCGCTGTTTTTTTGTTTCACTTCATACAAAACCATTTCCGAATTTGTCGCATACGATGCGACCTTTTTATTTTTCGGAACCGATATACTTACCTCAACAACAAGCAAAAAACCCGCATAAACGCGGGATGAAAAAACAAACGACTGCAAAATAAGAAAGAGAGGTAAGCATTATGAAGAAAGGTTTAACAGAAATCGTATTTATTCTCGACAGAAGCGGATCCATGTCCGGACTCGAAGCGGATACCATCGGAGGTTACAACTCCATGCTCGCAAAACAGAAAAAAGAGGAAGGCGATGCCATCCTCTCCACCGTTCTTTTCGATGACCGTACGGAAGTTCTCCACGACCGTGTATCGGTTCACAAAGTGGAGCCCCTTACCGATAACGAGTACTATGTCAGGGGATGTACCGCACTCCTGGATGCGGTGGGCGGTGCCATTGAGCATATCGGACATATCCACAAAGAGCTTCCGGAAGACGAAAGACCGGAAAAGACTCTGTTTATCATCACCACCGACGGCATGGAAAACGCAAGCCGCAGATATGACTACGCCAAAGTAAAGAAACTGGTGGAAAAGAAAAAGAAAAAACATCAGTGGGAGTTCATCTTCATGGGTGCCAATATCGATGCCGTCAGCGTTGCCGGCCGGTTCGGAGTTTCCAAAAACCGCGCGGTCCGCTACGAGTGCGACGCAGTAGGAACCCAGATCAACTTCGATGTCATGTCCAAAATGGTCAGCTGCGCCCGTGCCTGCAGCTCCGCAAAGATGATGGAAGAAGCCTTGGACGATGCAGAAATGATGGCTCCCATCACCGATCACTACAAGAATGCTCAGAAAAAGAAGAATGCATAGGTTACTCTTCTTTCAGGATTCTTACCGTTCCCAGGGAACCGTCCACCTCAACCGAATCTCCGGTATGAAGTAGCATGGTCGCATTCCCGCAACCGACTACCGCAGGAATTCCGCATTCCCGTGCAACAATTGCCGCATGGGAAAGCGGAGCTCCGATGTCGGTTACAATCGCGGATACCTTCGTAAACACCGGCGTCCATCCGACATTGGTTGCATTCGTTACAAGGATTTCTCCTTCCCGGATTTCATGGATAAAATTTACATCCGTTACAACACGAACGGTCCCGCGGACGATGCCGGCAGCACCCGCAAACCCCCGGATATCCGCATCCACGTCTGCCTCACGGACCAGATCCCGTGCATAGACATCTTTCCTTCTTTGCGGATCTTCCATCCATTCTTTTGGATCAAACCGCCCGATTACAATATTGGGGAATGTTTCATAAGAAAGGTATTCTTCATATTTTTCCCGCCTTTTCCGAATGACTTCCGTCGAAGCTACGTTTCCCTTAAGATACTCAAATACTTCATCAAAAGTAAGCATGAAAACATCGTCTCCCAGACCGGTAAGTTCCCCGGCTCGAAGAAGATATTCACGAAATACGCAAAAAATCCATACCCCCTTGCTTCTTAAATCCTCACGGAACGTATTTGCCTGAATATATTTGGAAATGGTTTTGTCAATCCACCGGATTTTCCCCGGATATTTTTCCTTGAACTCTTTCAACGCTTCTTCGTATGCTGTTTTCTGGGCAGACTGCATCTGATACAAATCAAGAGTATCCCCGCGATGCTCTTCAATTAACCTGTCCACGTATGTTTCATCTTCATACGGATGCTTTTCCATCAGCTCCATTTCATTGGGGCACCTTTGACCACAGGCTTTGATATAGTCTTCTTTTGATATTTTTCCGTTTATAAGGTCCTGAATCAAAAGAAGCGGTTTCATGCTTTCCATGATTCCGAGACATCCGCCGCAAAGCTTTCCGGCCGTCTCGTCACCGGCGATTTTGGCAATTTTATTTCTTGTATTAAAGAGCGGAACCATTGACGTTCCGGACTGGCCGATAATCGAAGCCATGCCGTCCTTCAGTTTCGGCAGCATGCTTTCCTCCCAGTACCGATACAGTTCCTGCTTCGTTTCGGTCTGGCGAATTTCTGCAATCATGTCCCGGGAAATATCGGCAAGATGTTCCACCATCTCCTTTTTCTGCTTCTTATTCAGTTTCGATTTTTCTTTCGGGAAAAACAGTTTCCAGATTCTTCTGCAAAAATTCTTTTTGTCAAAAGGCGGGACGGGTACCTCCACTCCCTCCGGAGCCCTTCCCACGAGTCCTTTCATGCCTTCATACGCTTTCTCTTTCTTTGCTCCGAATGCCACACAAAGAGAAACCATCACGGAAATGTTCATATACGGCTGCCCGCAGATATTATCAAGCCACTCGGGAAGTCCGAGAATTTCGTTAATCTTCTCCAAAACACTGAATGTCATCGGGGAAACCGGCTTCATAAAAATCTCGCCCACATTGGTCCTTGTAAGCATTTTATACCCGGAACGGGTCCCGTTGATGTCGTAACTGTCCATCCTCAGCCTGCTGAGCGTGGTAATCGGGCGTGCCTGAAGAATGTATACTTTACCGTCCGCCACAGCCCATTCGATATCCATCGGCATTCCGTACAGATTGCGAATCACCCTGCAAAATCGCCCCAGCTCCCCCGCATATTTTTGAAACTCCGCCGGACCCTCGTAGGATTTCTTCATAACACCAATCCTGAAAACCTCCGCATTCTCCGCACCGGATACCAGTTTCTCTCCTTCTCCGCAAACATAATTTCCGACCATGGAATCATCTCTGCCGGTAATAGCATCCGCAGTAAAAAGTACACCTGCGAACCGGGCTTTTACAAACTCCTGAATGACGATACCGATTCCGTTTTCCGCCGGAAGATTTTCCTCCTTTTGGTTCGAGTCCCACACGGAATCCCTGTGCTCCGTGTATGCTTTGACATTTGCATTATGCAAAGAATCCGCCACCTGCTTAACTGCGTTTCGGATTTCCTCTTTTCTTACATCCGTTACAGTTTCATACTGACCGGCAAAAGAGGCCGCATCTCCGTCTTCATTGACTGCCGAGGAACGTACCGCATACGTTAAACGCCCGTCCAGCGCAGACAGAATATGATCCATCTCTTCTTCCGCTTTTGCACACAGCCGGTCGCCTTCGAATGCATCCGAAAGGATTACATACCCTTTCGGAATCCGAAGTTTTGTATTCTTCATCATATATGAAAGCGAGCGGGCCTTGCCGCCTGCCGATTTTTCCTTTTCTTTCGGAAGCAGATGTAACGGATAAATATATTCCATTGCGTTTTCCTTTCCTGTCCGGATATTCTTGCCTGCCGGATTCTTATTCTTCCGCCAAAAGCAGGTCGATTCGCATCTTGATAAAATGTTTCAGTTCTTCATCCTTCGTTAAGTCAATTCCGAAGTCATCACGGAAATCGTCCATTCGGAAAATAATCAGCTGCATCATGGTGGAGAGTTCATAAGCTATCAATCTGCATTCTTCCTCACTCTTTTTTCCTGCATAATGCTTATAAACGTACGGGTAACTGAAGGACTCCTGACTCAAATCCCTCTTAAAAAGCACAAATCCCGTAATTGCCTTCGTAAATTTCGGATTCTGCACCAGGCATCTGGCCACGATAAAATGCAGGTCTTTCAGAATCTCTTTTGGAGAGGCATCGGATTGAATAATCCTTTGTATGTCACTTTCTTTCAGAAAATCAAGATACTGTTTTTGAAATGTCTGATAAATCAGATTTTCCCGCGAACCGAAACAATAATTGATCATACCGGGCTTAACACCCGCCAAAGAAGCAATTTCTCTCGAGGTAACGCTCATGGGATCCTCTTTTTCTTCCATGAGCCGGAAGGTGGATTCTAAAAGTTTGTCTTTTGTTATCTGCAGTTTTTCATCTTTATTCATAGTTCTTTCCCTCATTATTGAACGCGTTCAATAATAAAATAGCATACTTCTATTCCACATGCAATATCCAAGAAAAACTTATACGAAAAAAGAGCCATGCGTTCATCGCACAGCCCTTGCATTCACATTTAAAGTCCGTTCCTGTTTTTTCTATGATTCTTTATCCATTATATCCCTGAACTTTTCCGTTAAGTCCGGTGAATACTCTTTCGGCAAATCCGATTCTCTGACGATTTTCCACAAAGCGGCTGCCGCCTTCAGCCTGTTTTTAAAATGCTTCGTTGATTCGTCCTCACAAAAATCATGTACAAACTTATTCCATTGAAGTGCGGACTTGTCATATTTGGCGTAAGTCTTCTTCCCGTAATAAATATCGAGCAAATCACCGAGGGTAAAAGACTCATCACCGTTCTCCTTAACCGCCTTCGCCGTTGCAACCATATCCACATTAAACTTAAACGGTTTTACACCGGTCTGTTCGGAAAAGAAATCACGAAAGCGGTTTCCGAATGTAAATCCGCATTCAATCAAACCGGTGTCGGTCGTCAGTTCCACCGTAGAAGCAGCCTTTTTGCCCGTATTTTTCTTCTCGGGTAAAATCCGCTCGCCGTTAAAAAACGCTTCAATTACTCTGTTTAGTTCAATTTTACTGCCGTCATGTTTTAATCCGTGCTCCCTGCAAATAGAAATCAGTTCCTCCCGGTACCAATAGTATTTACAGAATTCTTTGTAGTCTTTGATGGCATCAAATTCCGGTCTTTGCATATATAAATCTCCAAAAATATATCTCAAACTATTATATATGATTTATAAGCAACAAAAAAGAGACCTTGATAACAAGATCTCCGTTTTGTGTGCCCAGAACCGGAATCGAACCAGTGACACGAGGATTTTCAGTCCTCTGCTCTACCAACTGAGCTATCTGGGCGAATAGTGAGAAAACGATTCGCCAAGCGAATGTTTTCTTTGAGAATTGCGGGATGTTTACATACCGTCAATTCGAAGAAGAAACTTGAGCGGGTTTGCGAGCACTTGCGAGCAAACGTTCATCCGACGAACGCGAAGCGTTTGGCGGATGGGCGAATCTTCTTCGACCTCTGCTCTCTAACCCTCGTAGCGGGGGAAGGATTTGAACCTACGACCTCCGGGTTATGAGCCCGACGAGCTTCCAGACTGCTCTACCCCGCGTTAATCAAAATGGGCAGAGGTGGATTCGAACCACCGAAGGCGTTGCCAGCAGATTTACAGTCTGTCCCCTTTGGCCACTCGGGAATCTGC
>CADCOL010000047.1 GCA_902803015.1 uncultured Lachnospiraceae bacterium
AAAAATATCAGTCCGACGCAGGCTATACGCAGGCGGCCGGATTCTATGATTCCCACAGCGGTTTTTACGACGAATTGTCCTTTGCAGCCGCATGGCTTTATCTTGCAACGAATGATTCCAAGTATCAAAAAGATGCCGGGGACTGGTTTGCAAAAACAAGCGGCGATTATAAATGGACGCTTTGCTGGGATGATGTTTCTTTAGGTACCGCTCTCATCATGGGACGCGAGACGAAGGATCGCAAGTATCTGGATTATCTCGAAAACAATCTTGACTATTGGACTACAGGTGTAGGCGGAGAGCGAATCACCTATACACCGAAGGGACTTGCATGGCTCGATTCGTGGGGCTCTCTTCGTTATGCTTCCACGGCATCGTTTTTGGCAATTACATATTCCAATTCCGATATTTGTCCGAAAGATAAGAAAAAGACGTATCACGATTTTGCGGTTACGCAGATCGGATACTGCCTCGGCAGTACGGGATTCTCTTATGAGATCGGATTCGGCGATTCCTATCCGGTGCATCCGCATCATCGAACCTCCCAGGGTTCTCCCACCAATAATTTAAACGATCCCGTGGATTCCAAACACATTCTTTGCGGTGCGCTGGTTGGCGGACCGGACGCATCCGACGGCTATACGGATGAAGTCTCAAATTATACCGTAAACGAAGTGGCAGATGATTACAATGCCGGCTTTACCGGTGCGCTTGCGGCACTTTACAAAGAGTACGGCGGCGAGACCATCAAATACTACGGTGCGGTGGAGAATGTCGGCGATGACGAAATCCTCGTACAGGGCTGCATCAATGTGGAAGGGGATAATTTCCTTGAAGTAAAAGCCTATGTCATCAATCAGACGGCATGGCCCGCAAGAGCATTGAAAAATGCGAAGCTTTGCTATTTTATCGATCTTTCCGAACTTTACGAAGCAGGCGGCAGCGTGGCGGATCTTTCCCTGCAGATGAATTATTCGCAGGGCGGTTCGGTATCCGAGGTTCTGCCGTTTGACGAAGAACATCATATTTACTATGTGCCGGTTTCCTTCGGCGATACCGTGATTGCACCGGGAAGCCAGGATTCCTATCGGAAGGAAGTTCAGTTCAGAATCACATCTTCCAAAGCATGGAAGAACGAGAACGATTATTCGTTTGAGGATATAAAAGGAACAAGCGGAAACGCATACAATCCCTGCACGCATATGGCGCTCTACGAGGGCGACCAATTGGTTTACGGCTCCGTGCCGGACGGCAACGGAAGCGTGGAGGAGGATCCGAAGGGTGAAGAACCGAAGGAAGAAAAGCCTGCGGAGCAGAAACCTTCGGGAGAGGAGAAACCCGCAGATCCCGCGAAACCCGATCCTGCCAAGCCCGATCCCGCGAAGCCGGATCCCGCAAAGCCGGATGATCCGAAGGGCAACCACAATGTGGAAATCCGTGCGGGTGAGTTACGACTTGCAGTAGACAATCAGGCAATCCAGGGCAGCGGTTCCACGATTGCACTGAATATCAAGCTTACCAATGATTCTAAGAAGGATCTGGATTTATCCAATCTGACCGTGCAGTACTTTTTCTCGGATCCGGATTTGAAGAACTTAAGTTTCTACTGTGATTATGCAAGCATTGAAGGGCAGCAGTACAAAGCGATTACGGAATCTGTGGAAGGCGTTTTCGAGAAAGGCTCCGATGCGGATGCGACTGCCGGAATCAAATGTAAGATGAAGCTTAAGAACGGTCAGACGCTTCCTTCGGGACATACGCTGAATCTGCAGATTCGCATTGCAAGGTCCGACTGGGGCAATATGAATTTTGATGATGATTATTCCGCCAAGGGCACCGATAAACTGACGGTAGAACAGGGCGGCAAGGTGATTCTCGGCAAAGAGCCGAAGTAGGAGTTTACATGAGACAGACACTCATCAGAATCGGAGTGGGAATCACCGCCTATATCGCTGCGTTGTTTATCTTCAGCGCGATTTTAAACCGCGGAACCACGGATATGACGGTGGAATTATCCCCCGCATCCTATCCGGTGATTTCCTTTCTCTCCGGAGATGAAACATATAATATTACCGTAGGATACCGGAAGGAACGGAATGTGATGCTAATGAAAGAGAACATCACACCGCTTGGTGAGAACCGTTCCCTTGCATTCCAGATTCGTACCTATTCGCAACCGATTGACGAAGTGGCCGTTCAGGTCAGAACGAAGGACGGCGGACGTCTGATTGAAGACACCGAGGTTAAGGAGATTCAAAAGGACGGGGAAATCTGGAATGTTTATACATCCCTGAAAGATTTGCTGGAAACCGGCGAAGAATACGCATTGACGATTCGCCTTACGGTGGACGGAATCCCTCTTTACTACAATACACGCGTGGAGTGGAAGGAAGAGGTGGATGTCCAGACCTACCTTTCTTTTGCGCATGAATTTGCGGATAAAACTTTCGGCGAACGCGAAGAATATGTTGAATTAAAGAAATACTTAGAGAGCAATTCATCCGGCGACAATTCGGATTTTGCGAAAATCGATATTCACAGTTCCTTAGAGCAGGTTGCCTGGGGCAATCTCGAGGTGCAGCGCGAAAGCGATTACGAGAGCACGCTGATTACGGCGGAGAAAAACGTGGCTTCCTTAAACCAGTATTATCTGGTCCGGATCGGGGAAGGTTCCAAAGCGGAGCATTACCGCGTGAAAGAATTCTTCCGCATGAAGAAGGGAACGGACCGCATGCATCTGCTCGAGTACGAGCGCAGCATGAGCCGTCTTGTATTCGAAGAGGATGATATCTTTTTTACCGATACGGTTTATCTGGGAATCGGAAACGAAGATGTCGATATGAAGGAAAGCGAGAAAGGAAATATTCTCGCGTTTACCCACGACGGTGTCCTTTATGTGGCACAGCCGAAGGAGAGCCGTTTTGCAAGGGCCTTCTCCTATTATGATAAGAGTGATTACGACAAGCGTCCGATTACGGAGATCCCGAGCGTTAGGATTCTGTCCGTAAACGAAGACGGCATCGTGAACTTCGCAGTGTACGGATATATCCCGCGCGGCATGCACGAAGGCGAAACGGGACTTGTCGTGTATACCTTCGATTTTATGAAGAACACGTTGGAGGAAAGAGCATTCTTATCCTTCAAGGGTTCGAATGAAATGCTTCGTGCAAATCTGGATTCACTCCTTTATTTAAACGAAGCCGAAGAGCTGGTATTTTTCCTGGACGGCGGCATCCATCAGATTTCGTTAAACGGCATGGATTACAAAACGCTGGCGACGGACTTAACGCCCGAGAGTTTCTGCGTGAACGAAGACGGAACCAGAGCGGCGTGGATTACGAAGAAGGAAGAAATC
This sequence comes from uncultured Lachnospiraceae bacterium, assembly GCA_902803015.1. Classification (GTDB taxonomy): domain Bacteria; phylum Bacillota; class Clostridia; order Lachnospirales; family Lachnospiraceae; genus UBA3766. The sequence goes on from CADCOL010000047.1 coordinate 3,356, forward strand.
GGAGCCACAGAACTTCGGTTTATGAATTTTGAAAATATGCATTTTGCGGATATCGCGGCAAAGAGCGGAGAACTTCTGATGCCGGAAGGCTTCATGAAGGAAGATTTGGTCTACGGAATCGCAAAGAAAGAGGATGTGTCGGAGGATGCGTTCGGAAATGTATTCTTCCCGCGTTACAGTGTGCGCATCCAGACCGAGTCCGGCACCGTGTACAAGGATTATACAAAGGACGGCATTTACGTAACCGACCTGATCTTTTCTGACAACATGGTGACATTAAAGCGGAGCACGAAGAACGAGGCCGGGGATTTTAAACCGATTGATGACGATACCGTGGTGGACAATTCCGAGGATGCGGTGATGAAGAATCGCTTGGAGCGTGTCGTTACGGAGAACTACGAAACGGTTTCCCAGATTGCGCTTGCTTCGGAATACGATGTGAAAAAGATGCAGATTATGCGGCCGAAGATTAATCTGTATGAAGGGGACCGCGAGATTACGGTGCGTTCTTCCGATGAGTACAAGTGCTTCTATACGTTTGCAAGGGGCAGAATTATCGGCGAGTGGTCCGAGGCGGCCGATGCGGTAAGGCAGGCATACGAGACGAACGGTTTCGTCATGGACGAGCGTTCGGAATATGTATGGCGCAAGATGGAACTGCCGACGAAGAATCAGATTATGGCAATTCACGAGACACCGGTTCCGGAGGGAAGTTCTTCCCTTGCGGTTTGCTTAGAAACCATGATGCAGCTGGCCGGCTTTTCGCAGGATGCGGACACACCGCTTGCAACCGGCATGACACCGGTGGAAATCATGGAAAAATACATGGCGGACACCGAGGTTCTGAATCTTTCGGGTTGCCAGACGGATATGCTGTATTATTATCTCGGTCGCGATATTCCCGTGCTTGCGCTTACGGGCGACATGGGAGGCGTGCTTTTAATCGGATACAATTCGAACGAATTTGTCTGGATGAATCCCGAGAAAGGCACGATTTACAAACTTTCCAAGGATGAGACAAACCGGTACTTTACCGGAAAGAACAATATGTTTATTACCTATTACAGGACGGAAGGAGTCTAAAATGGAACGTATCATTACAAGCCTTTTGGAAACGGATGCTTACAAGTTCTCCATGGGACAGGCGATTTATCACCAGTTCAGCGATTTTAAGACGACATGGAGTTTCAAGTGCAGAAACGAGGATGTGCATTTTACAAAGGAGATGGTTGATGAAATCAAGCGTCAGCTTCTTCTTTATACCGAGCTTCGTTTTAAGGAAGATGAGCTTGAGTATCTGCATAATATTACATGGATCAAGGGTTCCTATGTGGATTTCTTAAGACTGTGGAAACCCAGATACGAGGATTTTACGATTACGCAGGATGCGGAGTGCGGACTTTCGATTGAGACGAAGGGTACCTGGTTAAATACCTCCATGTACGAGATTCCGACGCTTGCCATCGTCAATGAAGTATACTTCCGTATGGCATATGATTACGATCATCTGATGGACAGCTTCCGCGAACGTCTGGATGATAAAATCGCCAAACTCGAAGCCGGCGAATACGACCTTGCGGCATTCTCCGAATTCGGTATGAGAAGACGTCTTTCCGGCGAGGCACAGGACCTTGCGGTGAAGAGATTAAAGGATGCAAAACTCGGCAATTCCAAATTTGTCGGAACATCGAATGTGTATCTTGCAAAGAAGTATGGAATCACCGCAGTCGGCACCATGGCGCATGAGTGGATTATGTGCGTCGGACAGGGCAATCACAAGCACAATCCGGCATACTCGAACTGGTACGCACTGGATGCGTGGGTAAAGGAGTACGGTGTCTTAAACGGAACCGCACTGACCGATGCGATTACGACGGACTGCTTCTTAAAGGATTTCCAGTTAACCTATGCGACACTCTTCTCCGGTGTGCGTCACGATTCCGGTTCCCCGTTCGAGTGGGGTGACAAGATGATTGCACATTACGAGTCCCTCGGCATCGATCCGAAGACGAAGACGCTTTTGTTCTCCGACAGCCTTGATTTCGAGAGAGCAACCGCAATTAAGAGGTATTTTGACGGAAAGGCGAAGATTGCATTCGGAATCGGAACCTTCATTGCGAACGATACCGATGCACCGGCTCTTAACATTGTCATGAAGACCACGGCCTGCAACGGCATGGATGTTGCGAAAATCTCCGATGTGGAAGGCAAAGGCATGTGCAAGAATCCCGACTACATCCACTATCTTGAGCGCTGCATCAACTGGCGTATGACGCATGCGGATGACCGTTTAAGATAGGAAACACACAAATTATTAAGAATAATAAAGCCCGGCTGCAGAGATCTGCGGTCGGGCTTTTTGGCAGGAACGGCGCTTTCCTTGACATTAGGGATTAAAATCTGTAAAATACCATTGGTATTTTATGCGCTTTTTGCTTATTTTGTGCCCGAAAAGCCGCATAAAGGATGGGAATAAATCCACAAGGAGTAAAGAAAAATGTACGAGAAAGTCAGTACAGATCTTAATTTTGTACAAAGAGAAAAAGAAGTAGAGAAATTCTGGAAGGACAACGACATTTTCCGTAAGAGTATGGAGAATCGTAAGGAAGGCGAAACCTACACCTTCTACGACGGACCTCCGACCGCAAACGGAAAGCCGCATATCGGCCATGTTCTGACCCGTGTTATCAAGGATATGATTCCGAGATACCGCACCATGAAGGGTTATATGGTACCGAGAAAAGCCGGATGGGATACCCATGGTCTGCCGGTTGAGATTGAAGTGGAGAAGCTTCTCGGCCTTGACGGCAAGGAGCAGATTGAGGCATACGGTCTCGAACCCTTCATCAAGCAGTGCAAGGAAAGTGTCTGGAAATACAAGGGAATGTGGGAAGATTTCTCCGGAACCGTCGGATTTTGGGCGGATATGGACGATCCCTACGTTACCTATCATGATGATTATATTGAGTCCGAGTGGTGGGCATTAAAGGAAATCTGGGACAAAGGTCTCCTTTATAAAGGATTTAAAATCGTTCCCTACTGCCCGCGTTGCGGAACCCCGCTTTCCGCACAGGAAGTGGCACAGGGATACAAGACCATCAAGGATCGTACCGCAATCGTACGTTTTAAGGTAAAAGACGAGGATGCATACTTCCTCGCATGGACAACCACACCCTGGACCCTGCCTTCCAACATCGGTCTTTGCGTAAACCCGAACGACGAATACGCAAAGGTAAAGGCAGTGGACGGAAAGGTTTACTATATGGCGGTTGCTCTTCTCGATACCGTTATCGGCGAGCTTTTATCCGCAAAGGATAAGGAAGGCAATGCCAGGTACGCTCCGCTTGCAGACGGCAAGGCATATGAAATTCTTGAAACCTACAAGGGAACCGACCTTGAATATAAGGAATACGAACCGCTTTACGAGTGCGCTGCGGTTGAAACCGAGAAGCAGCACAAGAAGGCATTCTTCGTATACTGCGACGAATACGTTACGATGACCGACGGTACCGGTATCGTACACATCGCTCCCGCATTCGGTGAAGACGATGCGAGAGTCGGACGCAAATATGACGCTCCCTTCGTTCAGATGGTGGACGGCGCAGGTAAAATGAAGCCCGAGACCGGTAAATTTGCCGGCATGCGCTGCAAACCGACCGAGAAGGAAGTTGAGGCAGGCGCGGTTGCCTGCGATCCCGAGGTATTGAAAGACCTCGCAGAGCGCGGAATCCTCTTTGATGCTCCGAAAGCAGAGCATGATTATCCGCACTGCTGGAGATGCGATACTCCGCTTAT
>CADCOL010000048.1 GCA_902803015.1 uncultured Lachnospiraceae bacterium
CGAAGCTTTTTCGCCGAATCCTTCAGGAAGACCTTCGATGGATGTAACCGGAATACTCTCTACCCGGCCGCCCTTCATAAGTGCAAGCAGGCCGGTATCGGTTCCCATCAAAAGATATTCGTTATATGCGCAGGTCGAGTTTACAACGGTACGTTCCAGACCGTAACGCTCGAAAAGATCCGTAAAGCGGTTGGCTACAATCTTCATGACACCCTGTCTGGAGGATGTGAACCAGACATTGCCTTCGTAGTCAACGTACATCTCGTCGATGGAGTTGTTCATCGGAACATTTTCCACCTTGCTGAATTCGCCGTTTTCATATAATCCGATTCCGGTATCTGCACAAACCCAGATGGAATCTCCGACTTTTTCAATCGAGTTGACGGTCTGCAAAGGACTGACATTAATGATTTCCGGATTCTTCATTCCGTCCTTTAAACTGCCGTAAACGATTTTACCCGTTGAGGTACCGATGTATAAATTGCCCGGTTTGTCAGGGTCCGGCAGGATGGATTTAATGCCTTCGCCGGAAAGATTGAGTCTTGAGCTGTCATAAAAGCCGGTCAGTCTGTTGTCTTCAAAAGTAAAAATCGCACCGTTCTGCGTAATGCCGTAAACCACGCCGTCCGTGCCGGTGCGCAGTTCACGAATGTATTCATCATAAATCTGGGACTCGTAAATAACTTCCACACCGTTGTCGTCCGTATAGGTACCCATGCCGTGAGTCGTTGCAATGTAAATGGTTCCGTCCGGAGCTTCCGTAACGGAACGGATGGAGGAGGATTTCATACCGCCGGTACGGTTGTACTGCGTGTAAGTGCCTTTCTCCATTTTCACGATGCCGTTGTCGTTGGTACCGATCCACAAACGCTCTTTGCTGTCCACGTAAAGGCTTACCACACTGGTAATTCCGGTGCTGACCGAATCAATTCGTTCAAAAGAATTGCCGTCATATCGAAGAAGTCCGCTGTAGCCGCCGATCCAGATAAAGCCTTCCGGCGTACCGGTAATGGCATTGGCTTCCGATGTGGGAAGTCCGTTCTCGATATTGTAAAGGACCGCGGAATAACCTTCGCCCTGGCCGGTTAAATCCACGGTAATTTCTTCCGTCATATCTCCCGCTTCGTCCGCTAAAACAGGCAAAGGAATGCCCAGCTGCAATGCAAAGATTGACAGCGCAAGCATTCCCGCAAGAATTCCTTTGAGTCGCATTCGTTTTGCGTTATTCTTCTTTTTCATTCGAGTTCCCCCGTAGCGCTCCCGAAAGCGTCCTTCTTTTCGGGAAAATCTATTCTGAAACCGATGTATTGTTTTTATAAAAAATACAGAATAATTATACCATAAAAGTCTCTTCGATTGCACGAATAAATGCTGTTTTCGTGTCAGCAAAACAGCTCTTTTTTACGGGCAATCATCTCGTCAATGTTGTCCATATAAAGACCGATGTCCTTGGCTGTGTCGCAGCGGCTGATATCTTTCTCGGAAAGGACGCGTTTTGAGACCGTTCCGGCGCCGAGTGCCACGATGGACTGCACCTCTTCCATCATGAGAATGTTGTAAATGCCGTAAAGACCTTCCTTCGCAAAGCCGACGTTTTCCAGATTTCCCGCAATGTTTTTCTGGCGGTAGAGGTAGTATGGATTCAGGTTCAGGCGTTGTGCTGTTTCGTAGGCCAGTTTCGCAAGGGTGGCGTGACCTTCATCCCCCGTTCCTCTCACCCATTCCTTCATCAGAGCACTGCGCTTAATCGCAAGGCTGTGTACGGTAAGCGAATCCGGACGCATCTTCTCCACTTCGGAAAGCGTATATTCCACTTCACGCAAGCCTTCCCCGGGAAGGCCGAGGATTAAGTCCATATTGATGTTGTCAAACCCTTCTTCCCTGGCGAGCGCAAATGCTTCGCGCGTCTGTTCCACGGTATGCGCACGTCCGATTCGTTTCAGAGTTTCTTCGTTCATGGTCTGCGGATTAACGGAAATCCGGCTGACGCCGGCCTCTTTTAAAACGCGCAGTTTCTCGCGAGTGATGCTGTCGGGACGCCCCGCCTCGACAGTGAACTCAAGGAGCCCCGCGGGTGTCGGATTTAGCATCTCCATGAGCACCTTCAGTTCGTCTGCCGAAAGCGCGGTCGGAGTGCCGCCGCCGATGTATATCGTATCAAGTTTCTTCCCTGCAAAAGCTTGCTTCGTAAAATCGAGTTCCTTCTTTAGGCACCCCAGATATTCGTCCACTCTGCTCTGCCATTTTGCAATCGGGTTGGAAAGAAACGAACAATATGCACATCTGGTCGGACAGAACGGAATTCCGATGTAAAGAGAATATCCGTTAATCGGGTCGATTGCGGAAAGAATCTTCGCCTCTCTTTTTGCGATTTCCGATGCCAGTGCTGCCTTTTCATCGCTCACAAAACGTGTTTCTTTGTAAAACCTTGCAACTTCCCCGTCCGTGGCACCGTCCAAATACATCTGCCTTGCAGGCTTGGTCGGACGGACTCCTGTTAAATTGCCCCAGGGAAGTTGTATCCCCGTGATTTCCGACAAACCAAGATAGAGATTACGCATATGTGCCTTCTTGTACTCTTTTTCGTCAAGTCCGTCCGGCACGGGATATTCGAAACGTTTACAGCCTGCGCAGGCTTTAAATTCTTTGCTATCATCCGACTCCGCAAGCGTGATAACCGTCCTACATTTGTCGTACAAGCATTCGATCACTACTTCATCACCGAACGGCTCGCCGGACGAATCACCATCCGGTCCGCCCGCCGCAGAGTCCTTCAAAAAAGCGTCAGAACCCACATTCTGACGCTTAATCTCTTCCTTCGGCCAAAACTCTTTTACCAAAAGATAGGTATCGTATTCGAATTTGTCATTGGAACAAACTAATCTCAACACTCTGCTCCTTTTCGTTAAAATCCGATAAACGGATTGTACATCTGCTCATGCTCAATGGTTGTGAATTCGCCGTGTCCCGGATAAACCTTTACATTCTCGGGCAACTCCATCAGTTTCTTTAAGGACTGCTTTAACTGTCCCGCATTGCCGGTTTCAAAATCCGTTCTTCCCGCTCCTTCGCAGAATAATGTATCGCCGCTGAAAAGAATTCCTTCATCTTCGCAGTAATAACAGCAGCTGCCTTCGGTGTGACCGGGCGTTTTGATCATTTTAAACTTCATGCTGCCGACTTCGACAACTTCGCCCTCTTTTAAGAGTACGTCAGGCTTTACGGTATAGCTTTTGCCGACCTTGTAAGAACTGTTTAACTGAGGATCTCCCAAAAGGTTTTCCTCATCTTCGGACGCATAAATTGTCGCTTCCGAGATTTCTTTCAAGTCGTTCACGCCCATGATGTGATCGAAATGACCGTGCGTTAAAAGGATTCCTTTCACGGTCAGTCCTTTTTCGCGAAGCTTCGTAAAAAGGTTTGCACCCTGTGAATTCGGATCAATAATTACTGCATCGTATTCTCCTTCGCGATGCACAAAATAAACATTATTCTCGAGGATGCCCATAACGATGCATCCGACTTTCAACTCTGACATTGCTATTACTCCGTTAATTACTTGTTCTTTCGATATTCAGCACACTCTCAATCGCACCGAGTTTATCCACGATATAAGTCAGCTCTTCCTTGCTCTTAATCTCAAAGGAGACCTGAATGGTCGCAACGCCTCTCTTACTGGTTGCCGTGGTAAGAGAGAGAATGGAAATATCTTTTTCCGTAAGGGTCCTTGTGATATCCACCAGAAGGCCGTTTCGGTTGTTAGCATAAATGGTAACGTTCGCCGAGTATTTTTCCCCGTTGGTATCTTCAAGCGCCGCTGCACTCCAGCTTGCGGCAATCATGCGGTTTACATCTTCGCCGACCAAAGCCTTCATGTTAACGCAGTCACGTCTGTGAATCGATACGCCGCGTCCGCGTGTTACGAATCCGACGATATCGTCGCCCGGAATCGGATTACAGCATCTGCCGAAACGTACCGCAACATCATCCGCACCTTCCACAACAATGCCGCCCTTGGAATCTTTCTTGACAGGTTTCCTGCCCTGTGCATCCGAAATAGAATCGAGAATCTGGTCGTCCGTAACGGGCTTTTTGTGCTCGCGCTCGTAAAGCTCCATCATCTTGTTGTAGACCTGACCTTCTTTGAGGCCGCCGTGACCGATGGCCGCAAGAACGGAATCCCAGTCCTTGAAACCGTATTTACGCATCACGTAATCGGTGTACGGAGTCTTAACGATTTCACCGTAATCCATGCCGCGGGGTTTGCAATAGGAAACCAGCAAATCCTTGCCGCGGGTAATGTTATCGTCCTTGAATTCGTGTCGGAACCACTGATTAATCTTGTTTCTCGCCTGCGCGGATTTTACGAAATTCAGCCAGTCACGACTCGGTCCGGTGGACGAGTTGGATGTCAGGATTTCGATTTTATCTCCGTTCTGAATCTGATAATCGATGGTTGCAAGTTTGCCGTTTACTTTCGCTCCAATCATCTTGTTGCCGACCGCGGAGTGAATTGAATATGCAAAATCGACAGGCGTGGAGCCCATCGGAAGCTGCTTTAACTCTCCGTTCGGGGTAAAGCAGTATACTTCGTCGGTAAATAAATCCAGACCGTTCTTAACCAGGTTCATGAATTCCGCATTGTCCTCGGAATCCTTCTGCCACTCAAGAATCTGACGCAGCCATGCGAATTTCTGTTCATCCGCGAGCGCCACGCTCCTGCCGTCCGAATTTTCTTTGTATTTCCAGTGCGCAGCGATACCGTATTCAGCAATCTGATGCATTTCCTTCGTACGAATCTGGATTTCGAAAGGCTGTCCGGACTCACCGATTACGGTCGTATGAAGCGACTGGTACATGTTGCTCTTCGGTGAAGAGATATAGTCTTTGATTCGCTCGGGAACCGGTGTGTAGATGCCGTGTACCACGCCGAGTGCCGCGTAACAGTCGGGGATGGTATCCACGATGATACGAACGGCAAAGAGATCGTAAATCTGATCGAGTGTTTTATTCTGATTCTTCATCTTCTTGTAGATGGAGAAGAAATGCTTGACACGTCCGTCGATTTCCGCATGAATTCCGGCGTTGCGGATGTGCTGTCCCACTTCGACTACGATGTCCTGTACGTATTTTTCACGTTCCGCACGGCGGGTGGCGATTTTATCCACCAGATCGTAGTATGCTTCGGGCTCTAAGTATTTTAAGGATAAGTCATCAAGTTCGACCTTGATACGTGAAATACCGAGACGCTGCGCAATCGGAGAGAAAATCTCCAGCGTTTCGCGCGCTTTCTCAATCTGCTTCTCGGGCGGCATATGCTTCAGGGTACGCATATTGTGAAGGCGGTCGGCCAGTTTTACCACGATAACGCGGATGTCCTTTGCCATGGCGAGGAACATCTTTCTTAAGTTCTCAGCCTGTGCGTCCATTTTATCGCGGTTTCCGATTTCCATGCGGCTTAACTTGGTAACGCCTTCCACGATGTCCGCAACGTCCTGATTAAACGCATTCTTTAAGTCATCGTATGTGATATCGGTATCTTCGATAATGTCATGCATAATGCCAGCGATGACGGTACTCGTGTCCATCTGTAAATCGGCAAGAATAATGCCCACGTACAGCGGATGAATGATATAAGGCTCGCCGGATTTACGCAGCTGGTCCTTATGCGCATCATTCGCCATTTCGTAGGCTTTCGTAATCTGCTCCACACCGTCCGGATTGTACTTTTTGACACGCGAAATGAGATCCGCAAAGAGCTCGTCGGGAGAAAGGTACTCCTCAATGGACTCAATACGGCCGTCGTCTATGACGAAATCATTCTGCACTTTTGTGTTGATTTCCGTAATATCCGGCATGGTATCCCTCTAAAATGTGTTGCTTTCGGTGCTTTCCGCACGCTTACTGAATAATAGTTTATTATACTACGTCTTATGGTTTGTTGCTATATTTTCCTGAAATTCACACAATTTTTGAAATTGCGGTTTTGAGGCGTCAGTTTTGCAGAGGGCCTCTGTGATATACATTCGCCTCGTCCACATAGACTTTCTCGACAAAAGAAAGCGTAAGTAAAAAAAATGCCTCTCTCGTCTGCAGCGAGAGAGGCGGCTCTTTCGAGAGCAAAACCCATCGCGAGCATCCACTAAGGAGTGGGTGCATCTCTACTGTTATATTAACACTTGATAAAAGTGTTTTCAATGCTTTTTCCCGAAATAATCAGCTAAAGAATATCTCTAGCAACTGCACTTTGCTCTCCCCGTGATACACCAGATATATCGGCTGTACGCCGGCCGGCTGGGTGATTTGGGTGCTGTACTCTTTCCAGTCACCGGTCAGGCCTGTAAGGTCGATGCGACCGACTGCAGGACCGAATTCCGAGTGGCGGATTTCGAAATACGATGAAGGCATTGATGCCCCTCCGGGTTTTTCGTTATTGAACGGAAACGCCCCCGCGTATTCCACCCTCTTCGCACCTGTATCCGCACATCTTACATCCACTCTCACAGGGCCGTCATAAACCGGCTTGTTTGCCTCTGTTTCAGGCCTTGCAATCACCCCAAAAGTATATTGTCCGGGTAAGTCAAAATATTTGTATCCAATCAAAGTACCGTGTTCAATCTCTGCAATGAAGCGCTCTTCGCCCAAATGATTCACATTGGGAAACTCGCTCGTATAAATACTGTTTGATCCGTACGGCATCCTCCCGTTTGTAATATTGCAGGCAATGACCGCCGGATATTTTCCCTCTGCTTTTAACGGTCCGCCGTTCAATCCGCAGGACGTCATCTCCACCTGCGGGATGCTGCCGTCTTCAAGAATCTCAATCCGCTCCGCGCATGACTGACGGCTGTAGTCCGATTTATGTGTCAGGCGGTGATAAAATACATACCACTGCCCGTTAATCTCAATAATGCTTCCGTGCGTCGTTCCGGTCATGTTCAGACGTTCTTCGGCAGTTCGTCCGTTAAATCCGACATCCCCGTTCGACACAATTGTTCCCCCGAACGCAAAATCCTTATCCGGGTAATCGCTCGTTGCATAGCAAAGTTCATGATTAAGCCACGAGGAATATACAAAATAATACTTCTTTCCAACCTTTCGCATCGAGGATGCCTCAAAGAAAGGATGTGCCTCAAACGGCGTTCCTTTTACATGATACGGAATCAGATGTTTCGGTTCTTCTTTGATTGTCAGCATATCATCACAGAGCGTCGTCACAATCGGTCCGTTGATATTGTCCGGATAAGAGCGGATTTCTTCACGTGTTTTCCCGAACATTTCCATCAGGCTTTGCTCAAATTCCGGCTCCTGCTGAACTTTTTCGCTTCCGTCCACGCCGTACTGCGTGCCGTAATAAAGGTAAATCACGCCGTCATCGTTTAATACTGCGGGATCGAAGCAGACATACTTCTCCATCGGTGTTCCGTCTGCATTGCGTACGAATCCCAGGAATTCAAACGGTCCGACCGGCGTATCGGCAACCGCCGCGCTGATGGGTCCCACATATCCTCCGTAGCCGTAATCCCCGCCCATCGAGTAATACAAATAATACCGTCCGTCGTTTCCGCAGACCACGTCGGGTGCGTACATGTACTTAAGGATAGCTGCCTTCGAGTCCGAAGTATCAACCTTTTGAGGCGCTGTTGCTTTGTCCGTGCTCAAAGAATTCCTGTTTAAACTTTGAGAATACACATGAGGCGGATTCCCGTACTGCGGATCCCGGTCTGCGCGGTAAATCACGCCCTCATACCGCCAGTCGCTTAAATCGTCCACCGGCGCGGAATACGTCACATAATCACGCATGCAGAACGTATAACCGCCCTCTGCGTCATGTGAGCCGTAAATATAGACTCTGTCGCCGAAAATATGCGGTTCCCCGTCCGGAATATATTCACTGATTGGTAAAAATGGATTATAGGCCTGTTTTTTCATGGATTTCCCTCTCTTTTAGTCCTATTATATTCCACTTTCTTAAGCAGCAAAAGCCATAAAATGAACAGGAGAGAGCTCATCGCTCTCTCCTATTACATCGTGTAAGTCCGCGCCGTAGAGTTCCATCAGCGCAAACATTGTGTCGGCTTGTGGGTAGGACTTGCCGGCTTCGTACTTGTAAACTGCCTGTACGGTGCCAAGGCAAAGGTACTCGCGTACCTGCTCTACCGTAAGGTTTTTACGCTCACGGAGGCGTCTTAGGTTGCGGCCGATTTGCCGCATGTCGTATTCAGGTCTGCAATACATTTTCTCTTCCTCCTTTATACATAAAAACACAGTTGGTGGAATCATTGTAGAATATCACAGTCTGCCCGATTTGTCACGCATTTTTTTGAGCATTTAAAACCGAACTTCCATGCTTCAAGTTTTCTGCAGAAAGGAAATCCTTTTTTATTCGATCATCCTGTTATTCAACCGTGAACGTTAACTGTTATGAATTCAATAACACAATAATCCAAAACCGAAACCTTAAACAATGTGCCTTTCAGAGGCTTACAATAACCAAGAGACTGTATATGTTTCGATTTCCTTCTGCACGGGAGGC
>CADCOL010000049.1 GCA_902803015.1 uncultured Lachnospiraceae bacterium
ACAATGGTTAAGCCGTCGAGTTTCCAGGATAAAAGTCCTTCGTATGCTCCGAGCCAGTCCGCAAGCTCATCGCGGCTTTTTGTCTTTGCAAGCGAAAGCATGGGGGATGCGTGCTTCTCCTTGGGAAGGGAATCCACCGCCTCATATCCTACATTTGTAGTCGGACTTCCGGACAATACCACTCCCGTCTTCTCTTCAAGTGCGACAAGTTCATCGTACAATTTGTCATACTCAAAATTGCTGATAATTTCCTCATCATTTGCATAATATGCTTTGGAAGCTTCGTTTAACAATTTATGAAGTTCAAGCATTCTGGCCTGTTCTTCGTTTGTGATATTGGACATATCCGTCTCCTTCTATCCGGCAATTGCCTACAGCGTTCTGCTCTTCGATTTTTGTATGGTCTTTCGAAGTACGATTTCCTCTTCTTCGGAAATCTCCCGATACTCACCGGGATTCAAATCATCCAGAAGTATGTTTACAACACGGATTCTTTTTAATGTCAGGACTTCGTTTCCGAGTGCCGAACACATACGCCGGATCTGCCGGTTCAGTCCCTGTGTCAGAATGATGGTCACTCTTCGCTTTCCGAGTTTTTTGATTCTGCAGGGCTTCGTCGTAACACCGAGTTCTTTTAAATATACCCCTTTTTCAAAGGCTTTCAGAAATTCGTCGGTAACGTCGTTTTTCAAAGTAACCACGTATTCTTTCTCATGCTCGGCCTTTCCGTGCATCATCTCGCCGGCAAGTTCCCCGTCGTCGGTCATGATCAAAAGGCCTTCCGAATCCTTATCGAGACGTCCCGCATAGGTAAGCGATCCGGCATTCGGGAAGTATTTGTTTAACGTCACTTCCGCATGCTCATCCTTTCTCGTACAGGTCACACCCAGAGGCTTGTAAAATGCAAGAATCCTCTTCTTATCCAGGGGCATGATGCGCTTTCCGTCAATGCATACATTGTCCCCAAGCCGGATTTTACTGCCCGGTTTGGCAATGACTCCGTTAATGGTCACGCGTCCGGCCGCAATAATCTCATCCGCCTCTCTTCTGGACGCGATTCCGCACAGGTTTATGTATTTGTTAACTCTGATTTCCGTGGAATCCATATTCTTAGCGTTCGTAATAACAATAAAAAGGGTCTGCTCACAGACCCTTTAATTGTACCATATTTTATACCTCATTTCCATGAAATCTTGCCTTTTGGAAGGCAATCTTTCAGGCTTTTTTACTCCACATACTCGGACTTTACATATGCGGTCTGGCCGTTGTATTTAACCTTCGTCCAGCCGTCGCTTCCCTTCTCGATTAACTCGAGTTTGGTACCCGCTTCCACCATTGCGATGATTTTACCGTCGGTGGATGCTTTCTGACGGATATTCACGCCTTCCTTGGCCGTTACATACTTCGTTCCGGCATCCGCACCGCCTTCTTCCCCGACAACCTTTAAGTAGTCGGAACGGATATATCCGTCGCCGCCGTTAAATTTGACATGGCTCCAGCCGTTTAACAGTTCTTCGACACGTTCCAGCTTCGTGCCCGGTCCGACCTGCCCCTTGATTTCTCCTTTTTCGGAAGCAGACGCCCTGACATTGACAGTTGTGGTCGGTTCAACATAAACCGTTACATTTACGGGCTCTTCGGAAGGTTCTTCGGAAGGTTCCTCGGAAGGCTGCTCGGTTGCTTTCATCTGTGCCAGACGAACCGTCATTTCCTTGGTTGCCATCTCATCAAAGCCCTGCATAAAGGTCTTTAATTTCTCGTTGCTGTCCAAGATCTCATTGTAGGAAAGAGCCGCCGTATTGTATAAATCCTGCACTTCCTGCTTGGAAAATGCAACATAGAAATCCTTCATGACCTTGACATCATTTTCCTTACAGATCTTCGGATTTCCGTTTTCATCCGGACAGAAATAGAATCCGTAAACGCCGGGAAGTTTTTCCTCATACCCTTTCATCTTCAGGTCATAGGAAACATGCACGTAATAAGCACCTTCCGCTTCGGCTTTCTGCGTATAGCATACAATGTTGTCATAGCTTTCGATGTAATCCGCCATGACCTCCATTTTCGCCAACTCGTTCTGATTCACGTTCATCAGATATTTTTCGAGTACCGCACCGTCGTAAACCGCAAGTGCATGATAATACTCTTCCATCACTTCGTTGATTTCCGGATGCGCGTTTCTCTCAAGGGCATAATCACGACCGTCCGGCGAAAGTTCCACTTTCTCCATACCCTCTTTGGCGATTCTTGCCTTCTCGTCCCGGATATCCGCTACCTTGAAAACAATCAAAGCAACAGCCGCAACGATGATTGCAAAAACCAGTGTTGCGGTCAGGAAAAAGTGTTCGTCAAGGAATGCTGCAATATTCTCTTTAAAACTTTTCTTCTCTTTTTTCATAAATGCACTCGACAGGAATCGAACCTGCATTAACGGCGTCGGAGGCCATCGTTCTATCCATTAGACTACGAGTGCCGGTAAAATGTTACGAAATTATTACAAGCTTTTTGATTCTACCATAAAGGCTATTCTTTGTAAAGAAGTTTATACCCCTTCTCATGCCAGCATTCTTCCGTTCCGATCTGGTCGACGGATGCATACCAGGGACTCGGAAGACTGCCACGGAATTTGGCATCCTTACAAAGGACATTGGCAACACCCTGTCCCTCGGAACCCGGCAAATAACACATTACAATGCCTGCCCAGTCCTTCTCATAATTCGATACCAGAACATTTCTTCCGGCGATAATCAGTGCCACCGTCGGTTTCTTTAATTTCTTTGCTTCTTCAATGGCTTCCTTATTTCCGGAAAGACCGAGTTCTCCGCAAAGATCGAGATCCGCCGTGTCTCCGTTCCACTCCGCATAAGCCTGTTCTCCCACGCATAAAAGAACTACATTCGCCTCTTTGGCACGAGCCGGATCGGTAATGACTTCGATATTGTGTTTTGCGCAGACATTCTGCAATCCGGTAAGAATTGTGGTAACTCCGGCTATTTGTTTCTCCTGGCTTCCGTTCCAGTCAACGGTCCAGCCTCCGCACTGTGCCGAAGCGTCGTTCATTGCGGGTCCGAGAACATAAACCTTGCTTCCGTTCTTAAGCGGAAGAACATTTTTATCATTTTTTACAAGAACAAGACTTTCCTCAACCGCACGTTCCGCCACGGCTCTGTACTCCGCGCTTCCCGTTTCGCCTGCCTTGGTCTGAATGTTTTCCATAAAAGGATCTTCCATAACGCCGGCATTCAGTTTTACACGAATGATACGCGTTGCGGCATCATTGATGCGCTTCTTTGAAATATCCCCGTTTTTCACCGCTTTGACGATGTAATCCACGCATTCTTCCGCGGTATCGACTTCCATCAGCATATCGATGCCGGAATTTACCGCTTCCACAACCTGCTCATAGTAGGTTGATTTGGAGGTGTTCTGTACGGAATTCCAGTCACCGCAGACAAAGCCTTCAAAGCCCATCTCCTCTTTTAAGTAGTTGATGTACTTTGCATTCTCATGCATCTTTACGCCGTTTACGGAACTGTGGCTTACCATGATTGTTTGCACGCCGGTATCAATCAGTGCCTGATAAACGTCCAAAAGTGCCGCAACTTCTTCGTCCGAAAGCTGTGCATCCCCGCGGTCGATCAGACGGTCCACATCGGATTTTTCACCCGTTCCGTATAGTACGTTTCCGTCACCGAAGAAATGCTTCGGGCATACAATCATGCCCTGCTCCAAAAGTCCTTTGGAGTAGGAAGTGCTCAGACTTTTAATAATTTCAAGATCGGATCCGTAGGATTCATAGGTTCTGCCCCATCTCGGATCCACGGACTGTGCAACACAGGGAGCATAATTCCAAATCATATGACAAAGCTTTGCTTCGTCCGCCGTAATGATTCCGATTCGATACATTAAATCCGGATCATTTGCGGCACCCAGCCCGATATTATGCGGGAAAATTACCGTATTTGCACAATAATTCACACCGTGCAGATCATCCTGTCCGTAGATAAAAGGAATTCCCGCTTCGGAGTTGACGGCTCTGTCCTGATACAGGGAAATCAGATTTCTCCATTCCTCTGCATTCAGATGATCCACCTGGGATAAAATGCATCCGAAGTCGCAGCGCTTCATCGTACTTTCATCCATGACGCGAAGCTCTGCCATTACCATCTGGCATGCTTTCTGACGGACGGAAAGTTCGGAAACAATTTCTTCCGCCGTCATATTCTTATAATCCAGATACTTCTGTCCTGCGTTCTCCGCATTGCCCTGGTTATAAGGCGTATAAGGTTCCACGCGCATCTTGCTGCAGCCTGTCGCAGAGGCAAGCAAAAGTGCGCTTAATAACAATGCTGTGAATTTGGTAAATAATCGTTTTGTTTTTTTCATAACAAGGGCATTATACCACAAAATCAGCTCAAATGCAGTAAGTGTCGTTACATTGTTTGGCAAAATCCGCCTTGCTTTGCCCGACGGTGCAGGTCCGCCCCGCTTCGCAGGAAATCCCGCTTACCGGCATTCCCGCACCGCCGGTTCATTTGCTAAGCCACTTCGGACGCCATGCAGAGTTTGTCTTTCTCACGAAGATAACAGTATACCGTATCGGAAAGCACTTCCACATCCTCGACCTGCGTCTGGTTGACTTCTTTTACCATGTCCTGCAAAACTTCCCAGGTAATGCCTTCTTTCACCGGTACCAGAATTACTTCATGCACGGAACTCGGCAGGATATACAGATCCTTTTCCAGTTTTCCGGCAAAGTCCTTCAGGACATTTTTGTAAAGCACTGCTGCCGCGCCGAAAATTTTACACTCGTTGCTTAAAACATACATGCCGAATTCTTCGTCCGATTCTTCCAACTCGAAATCCTCCTCGATTCCGCGGGATTTTAATAGCTGTGCGAGAACTTCGGTAATGGATTTTAACTCCGACTTTAAAAGCTTCGGCGTATTCTTCTTTGCCACACGGTCCAGTTCTTTTAATGTAATTCCCCAGTTTTCGAGATGGTTGTTGTAAATCAGAATCGTCGCATTCTCAAGTTCGTCGTTGTCCAGAAGATAATAGTAAACAACCGCCATGTCCAGCACATCCCTGTGCGGAACCTGTTTTAAAAGTTCGCTGTTCTTTTCGGCATTTACGAGTTTGTATACGATTCGCTCTTTGGCTTTTTCATAGTCTAAAAAGTCATGAATGTCAAAAAACTTCTCCCTGCTTCCCACACGAAAAATATCCACAATCCGGTCCACGATATCCGCCCACTCCATTCCGTTTAGGTAGGCCTCATAGTAGCTTTCCAGATAAATGGTCGGCGAGATCCCCTCCCCGTTCGTATGAAAGCTCATCCCTTTCAGGATGACTCCGTTATTCTTGGTGACGTCATTTACCTTTACTTCGATTTTCTCGTCAAGCTTTCTTTGAACCTTTTCGGTCAATACTCCCTGAAATTCGTCATAAGACAGTTTTTCTCTTTTTACGGTCATTGTTTGTTCCATAGTGATTGTTCCTTTCTGAATTGAAATTAGATTTTTGAATGTGTCCGCACAGAACGTGTGGAAAGAAAGAATGTAAAAAGGCAACGAAAAGATTTCTCTTTCGCTGCCTTACAAAGCCATTTGAATTAAGATAAATCGTTTCTCGGAATTATACTCTGGATAAGTACTCTCCGGTTCTGGTATCGATCTTAATCTTATCTCCGATTTCAACAAACAAAGGTACGTTTACCTGTGCTCCGGTTTCTACGATAGCCGGCTTGTTTGCACCCGTTGCGGTGTCACCCTTGAATCCGGGTTCGGTTTCCGTAATCTCAAGCTCTACAAAGAGAGGAGGCTCGATTGCGAATACGCTTCCGTTATGGGAACATACTTTAACCATTTCGTTTTCTTTTACAAACTTTAATGCATCGCCTACTTCATCCGCATTTAATGCGATCTGCTCGTAGGTCTCGGTGTCCATAAAGTTAAACATATCACCGTCAGCATACAGATACTGCATATCTTTTCTGTCGATACGTGCAGGCGGGAATTTTTCAGTCGGTCTGAAAGTTTTTTCTACCACGCCACCGTTCTTGATATTTTTCAGTTTCGTACGAACGAAAGCAGCGCCCTTACCGGGTTTAACATGCTGGAATTCTACGATCTGAAATACGTTTCCTTCAATTTCTACAGTAATACCGTTTCTAAAATCACCGGCAGAAATCATACTAAAATCCTCCTAAAAATTCAAAACTACAATAACTCCCTAATAGTTTAATATAAGATTCTCAAGATTTCAACCGTAAAATCATTCTTTTCAAGTTTTTCGATAGTAATTGCCGATTCCCTCCGCTTTTCCGAGCAGGCACAAATCGGTCAGTTCACAGAGAAGCTCCGTGTAGGAAAGGTCGAATCCGAAGCCGCTTAGACGCTTTAAAATCACCTCCATCGGCTGCGGTGTTTCTTCGAGGGAACGAAGCAATGCCGAAAGAAGTGCGTTCGCACTTCCCGCAGTGCACCCCTCAGCCTTCTTTGCCACGCCGGTCAGATTTGCTTCCTCCTGTGTTTCCGTTCGTTTACCGACGCCCGCTTCCGCCGTTTTTGCAAATCCCGACGAAAGAGACTGCAATTCAAACCGCCCCATCAGCGCGTCCAGAATCGCTTTCGGGTCCGACGCGATTCCCGCTCCGTCCTTAATCAGCTGATTGCATCCGTCACTTAATCCGTCCGTGATTCTTCCGGGAACCGCAAAAATCTCCCGCCCCTGCTCAAGCGCCTGACAGACCGTGATATACGTTCCGCTCCGGTGCCTTGCTTCCACCACTAAAAGCAAATCGGACAGTCCCGCTATTATCCGGTTTCTTGCCGGAAAAAGCGTACTTTTTGCTTCCGTCCCCGGCTTATATTCGGACAGGATTCCTCCGTGGTTTGCCGCCTCTTCATATAAGGATCTGTTGGCACTCGGATAACAGACATCCACCCCGCTTCCCAATACCGCATAGGTTTCACCGCCCGCCGAAAGGGCCGCCTTTTGTGAAGTACCGTCAATACCCCTGGCCATTCCGCTTACAATCTGCACGCCGTATTCCGCCAGGGATTTGCCGAATAATTCCGCGCATCTTCTTCCGTATTCGGAACAATCCCTGGCTCCGATTATCGAAACAACCGGCCGGTCTTCATCCGGCAGTTTGCCGAGATAATAGATTCCGAACGGAGGGCCCGGAATACTTTTCAGTCTCTTTGGGTATGCATTCTCGTAATAATATGTAAAATGAATTCCCTTCGCTTCGTATCCTTCCAGTAAGTTCTTTTTTTCTTCCGTGAATCCTTCCGGATTCTTCCCGTAAGAATTCAAAAGCGCAAGAATCTCAGAGGAACCCCTTCCGCGAATCTTTTCCCGGATTCCCGTCCGTCCCCTTGCAAAACCTTCAAAGATTTCCTTCATGCTTCCCGCATCTTCGTATAATTCGCTTAACAGTTTCCAGCCGGCGCCGTTGATTTCATATATCGCAGCAGCCAGTATTCTTTCTTCCAAATCCCTATCCATAAATATCCTCCCTGATACGAAGCCCGATTGCTTCCGCCAGATGCCTGTTGTCAATGATCTCTTTTCCGTCCAGATCCGCAATGGTTCTGGCAACTTTCAGAATCTTGTGATATCCTCTCGCACTCAGGCCGAGCGCTTCGTAAGCTCTTTGCATATATGTTTTTGCCGCGGGTTCCAGAATGCAGTATTCTTCTACTTCTTTGGCATTCATCTGCGCATTGAAGTCAATTTCTTTTCCCCGGAAACGTTTCTTTTGAATCTCACGTGCCAAGGAAATCCTGCGCCGGATACTTGCCGAATCTTCCGACGGAGGTCCTCCGCCTTCCAGTTCCTTCAGTTTCATCGATTGAGCCGTCACGGAAATATCAATCCGGTCCATAATCGGACCGGAAAGTTTCGACATATACCGTTTGATTTCCGCCGGCGAACAACGGCATTTATTCCGGTCCGGATAATACCCGCAGGGGCAAGGGTTCGTTGCCAGAACCAGCATAAAGTCCGCCGGATAAATAAATGTTCCGTATGTTCTCGACACTTCTATTTTTTTATCTTCCATGGGCTGTCTTAAGATCTCGATGGCCGCTTTTGAAAAATGCGCAGCCTCATCCAGAAAGAGAACCCCTCTGTGTGACAAAGAAATGACTCCGGGTTTCGGATGGTTTCCGCCTCCGGATAATGCCTGTTCGGTAATGGTGTGATGGGGATTGCAAAACGGTCGTTTTAAGATGATTGGCCGTTCGTCGGACAGAAGTCCGCTGATGCTGTAGATTTTGGATACTTCCAGACTTTCCCTCTCGCCGAGCGGCGGAAGAATCGAAGGAATTCGTTTGGCAATCATGGTCTTGCCGGCTCCGGGCGGACCGATCATCATAAAATGGTGAAACCCCGCCGCAGCGATTTCGGCGCCGCGTTTTAGCCCTTCCTGCCCTTTTACGTCCGCAAAATCATACTCGCTTTTCACGCTCTCTTCTTTTAGGAGCTTTTTCAAACTGATGTGAAGCGCTTTAAAATCCCCGGGATTTCCTTCCCCTTTCAGATAATCAATCAGTTCTTTTAAGTTCTCAATTCCGATTACATCCACTCCGTCGACGACGGCACCTTCCTTTGCGTTGCAGGCCGGCACGATACATTTTTTCAGGCCTTTATCTTTGGCCAGAATGACGCTCGGCAAAACACCATTTACGGATTCCAGATTTGCGTTCAGCCCGAGTTCCCCCAAAAACAGAATCCCGCGAAGCTTCTCTTCTTCGATTTCTTCCATGGCCGCCAGAATTCCGACGGCAATCGGCAAATCAAGCGCCGTCCCTTTTTTCCTTAAATTCGCCGGGGACAGATTTACGGTAATCTTCTGAGGCGGAAGCGCTATTCCGATATTTTTCAGGGCAACGCGGACACGTTCCTTCGCCTCTTTTACCTCTCCTCCCGGCATGCCGACCATATCAAAGCCGGGCAGCCCGCTTGATACATCCACTTCCACGCGCACCAAAAAACTCTCGATGCCGTATGGCGCAGAGGACAATACCACACTGTACATATTCATTCCCTCCTTCCGAATATGCAAAAAACAATACGCAAATAACGCAGGTTTGTACCTGTGCGATTTTTCTTTTCAATTGTGTACAGGAAAATGTTTAAAAGAATTCGTTGGCAGACTTCAGATTGTCTGCCGTTTTTTAACCGGTATCGGATACCCGAAAGATTACGCACCGGATACCGACGAACGGTATCCGGTACGAATTTGATTAATGTTCTGACTATTTAGTTGCCTACGGTAACACCCTTTAAGCCAAGCTTCTGGATCATGCCGACAGGATCCTGTGCGAATTCAACGAGGTTCTCCTGATCGATTTTACCTTCCAGATAAAGTTCGGTTAATGCTTCATCCATGGTAACCATACCCTGACGACGGTTGGTCTGCATGATGGACATCAACTGGTGGGACTTACCTTCACGAATCAGGTTACGTACCGCATGGTTTGCAAGCATAACTTCGAATGCCGCAACACGGCCACGGCCGTCTGCGGTGGGAACCAGCTGCTGGGAAATAACCGCTTCCAAAACGTTTGCCAGCTGTACACGAATCTGCTGCTGCTGGTGAGGCGGGAAAACGTCGATGATACGGTCGATGGTGGAAGCTGCACCGATGGTATGCAGTGTGGACAATACCAAGTGTCCGGTTTCTGCTGCAGTTACGGCTACGGAAATGGTTTCGTAGTCACGCATCTCACCTACGAGGATGATATCGGGGTCTTCACGAAGTGCTGCTCTTAAGGCATTCGCATAACTCATGGAGTCGAAACCGATTTCACGCTGGTTAACCATTGCAACCTTGTGAATGTGCAAATACTCGATCGGGTCTTCCAGGGTGATGATATGAGCATCACGGTTGTTGTTTGCCTTATCGATAATGGAAGCCAGTGTGGTGGACTTACCGGAACCGGTAGGACCGGTAACCAGAACCAGACCACGTTTTCTGTTATATAATTCTACAACGGCATTGGGAACACCCAGCTGAGCGGGCGAAGGAATGACAGTGTTTACGGCACGCATTGCCATCGCTACGGAACCACGCTGACGGAATACGTTAACACGGTAACGTCCGAGGTTGGTAACCGCGAAGGACATATCGAGCTCACCACGCTCTTCGAACATGGCTCTCTGATGGTCCGTCATAATCTGTCTTACGATTTCCATGGTGTCTTCCGGCTTTAATACCGGGAAATCCATATTTAAAAGATGACCGTTAACACGCATCTTCGGAGGAAGACCTGCGGTCAAGTGGATATCGGATGCTCTTGCATCCATGGAAACTTGCAAAATCTCTTCAATTCTAGGCATAACACTAGTCCCCTTTGCATATATTTTTTGCTTTTTTTGCAGTAAAAACCATACGGTCTACCCCAACCGTACATTTTATTATACCGATTAAATCCGCTTCTTTCAAGTGAAAAAATTCTAAAATTACAGGAAATCCGCCATGACATAATTTGCCAGATCGCGCCCGTTTTCGGTAAGTTTCAAATCCCCTTCG
>CADCOL010000050.1 GCA_902803015.1 uncultured Lachnospiraceae bacterium
GAATTCCATATATGAATTGTAAATCGTTGCCATTTCAAAAATCGGGTCACCCGCGCAGAGCGTATCCATATCGATCAGCATCAGCTCTCACACGGTTTCCGTACTCTGCCGCAGTCGGTTCCCACATGTTCCTCCACGGAGAATCCTTTTACCTCATTGGAAAAAAGAGGCAGGAAACCTGCCTCTTTTATACTATCATGTTTTATCCTATCGGTTCAAAATCGGCTGCACCGTGTTTGCAAAGAGGGCAGACAATATCATCCGGCAGCTCGTCACCTTCGTATACATAGCCGCAAACCTTGCAGACAAAGCCTTTCTTGCCTTCGGTTTCGGGCTTCGGTTTTACGTTCTTCTGATAATAGGTGT
This sequence comes from uncultured Lachnospiraceae bacterium, assembly GCA_902803015.1. GTDB lineage: Bacteria > Bacillota > Clostridia > Lachnospirales > Lachnospiraceae > UBA3766. Next base: position 367 of record CADCOL010000050.1, read on the forward strand.
ACGTCATGGTCTCTGCCTTCGTAATCACTCTGGACTCCGTAATGGAGCAGATGAACATGCCGTGCGTGCCGAGATCCACATAATTCTCAACCTTTAAGGAGAAGAAAGCGTTGATGTACTGAGGCAGGAAACGAAGTCCGTTGTCGGAACGAAGTTCCTCCACGTCAGCCAATTTATCCGCGTTTCTGCCGCTCTGGAAGCCGTATTTTTCAAATACGGAGAACGGTGCTTCCACGGACAGGCAGTTTACGTTCATAATGCCGGTCTGCTGAACAACATGGTGCGTATAGTTGTCCTTGTTGATTGTTACGGCTACGCGGTTCGGGCTGCTGGTAACCTGTGTAACGGTGTTTACGATGCATCCGTTGTCTTTTTTGCCGTCACTTGACGTAACGACATATAAACCGTAACCGATGCTGAAAAGGGCTCTTAAATCGTTCTTATCAGCAGTCTCTGCCTTTCTTGCCTGATACTCGCCGCAGAACTCTTCGGCAAGTGCCTCTAACTGTGCGGTGCTTTCCTCATTCAGTGCGGACTTGATATGTACAACGTTGTCCGCAAAGGTAAGGTTTTTGCAGCCTTCGAGTTTGCCCTTCATCACCTTTGCCGCAAGCGGTGCCCAGGTTCCGTTTTCAATCAGACCGATCTTCTTGTTGGAGAAGTTTCTCTCGGTCAGATGGTCGATGAATTCGCGCATGAATGGGAAAATATCCGTATTGTACGTTGTCGTGGCAAGAATGATTTTACCGTAGCGGAACGCATCTTCCACAGCTTCCGCCATATCGCAGCGGGCAAGGTCGTTTACGACAACCTTCGGGCATCCCTTGGATTTTAAGAGATCTGCAAGCTTCTCCACTGCCTTTTTGGTATTGCCGTATACGGATGTATAGGCAATCATGATGCCTTCGGTCTCAGGCTGGTAGGTTGACCAGATCTGATACAGTCCGAGATAGTATCCGAGATTCTCGGTAAGGACGGGTCCGTGAAGAGGGCAGATGGTCTGAATATCAAGTGCGGCAGCCTTCTTTAACACGTTCTGCACCTGTACGCCGTATTTGCCGACGATACCGATGTAATATCTTCTTGCCTCGCAGGCCCAGTCTTCTTCCACGTCGAGGGCACCGAACTTGCCGAATGCGTCTGCGGAGAATAAAACCTTATCGGCAGAATCATATGTCATGATTACTTCGGGCCAGTGCACCATGGGTGCTGCCACGAAGTTTAATTTATGCTTTCCGAGATCCAGAGTGTCGCCTTCCGCAACCACTACCTGACGGTCCGCAAAATCCGTTCCGAAGAACTGATTCATCATCACGAACGCCTTGGAAGAAGATACAATCTTCGCATCCGGATAAGCTTTTACAAAGTTCATGATATTCGCGGAATGATCCGGCTCCATGTGCTGAACCACGAGATAATCGGGTTTTCTCTCTCCCAGTGCCTTCTCTAAATTATCCAGCCATTCGTGGGTAAAATTGCGGTCCACGGTATCCATTACCGCGATTTTCTCATCCAGAATCACATAGGAATTGTAAGCCATTCCGTTCGGAACATCGTACTGTCCTTCAAATAAGTCAATTTTGTGATCATTTACGCCCACGTAAATGATGTCGTTTGTAACACCCATAAGTACCCTCCTTTTTAATTGTAGTAACCCTTCGTTTATTGTAACACATTTGGTGCAACCGCTTCCAGTGAACGACTTAATATCCCGTGCATGCAGGCAATAGCCACGCCGTAATTCACAATCGGAACGCCTGCTTTGACGGCACTCTGCACGCGGGATTTCATCTGCGCTTCGTTTAACATGCATCCTCCGCAGTGAACAATCAGGGAAATACCGCTTAGATCATCCGGAAACTCTCCTCCGGAAGTAAACCGGTAATTCAGTTTCTTTCCCGTGTATCCTTCAATCCATCCCGGCATCTTTACGGTTCCGATATCCTTGCATTGTCTGTGATGCGTACAGCCCTCCGAAATCAGCACGGTATCACCGTCCTGCAAAGAAGACAGTTTTTTCGCTCCCTGAATCTGTATCTTAAGTCCGCCCTTGTATCTTGCCATCAGGATGGAAAACGATGTTAAAAGAATATCCTCCGGCGTATCTTTGGATACCTTCTCAAATGCCTGGGAATCCGTTATGACAAGTGCCGGTTTCTCCTTCAGTTTCGCCAGCGTGTCCTTCAGTTCCGTATCCTGACAGGTCACAAACGAATGATGATAATCCAGAAGTTCCCTCATAACCTGCTGCTGAGGAAGAATCAGTCTTCCTTTTGGAGCCGATTCATCCACAGGAATAACGAGTACGACCAAATCGCCCTCTTTCAGGAGATCTTTTACAATGTATTTTTCTTCTTTTTTATTCTTCCTTGCAAAATCGCCAAGCGCTTCCTTCAGCTCATAAATGCCTTCTCCCGTCAAAGCGGAGATTCGCAGTGTTTTCTCAGCTTCCTCGCTACCCGTGACAGGAGCCTTGTCTTCCTGTTTTCGGTCGGTACTTACCTCAGTCAGATCGGACTTGTTATATACCGTCAGATGCGGAATTTCACGTTCTTCAAAGAGTTTTACAAGCTCCCGGTCTTCCTCGGATAATCCCTTCGTTCCATCCACGATTAAAACGGCAATATCCGTCTGATTCAGAACCTCTCTCGCTTTCTTTACACGAAGTTCTCCCAGCGCGCCTTCATCATCCAGACCGGGCGTATCGATAATTACAACCGGTCCGATTGGTAATAACTCCATACTTTTTTTTACCGGATCCGTTGTGGTTCCCTTAATGTCGGATACCACGCTTAAATCCTGCCCCGTTACGGCATTTACCACACTGGACTTTCCGGCATTACGCATGCCGAAGAATGCGATGTGAACACGGTCTGCACTTATTACTTCATTTAATCCCATAGCGTTCCCTCTAAAGAAAAACTACACTTGTAGGTATATATTTTATTTCTACAAGTGTAGTTGTTTATTCTCTCAAACTATCCTCTTTTATTCTTTAGAATCTGAAATCTCTGCGGTTGGAAGAACGAATGTCCGCAATGTTCTGCTTTGCAATTTCCTTCGTCTTCTCTCTCGGAATCTTTTCCAGTTCTTTTTCAATTAACGCATAACCGATTTCCTTGGTCTCCGGTGACGCATAGTCTTCCAGGTATTCCGCCAGTGTCATCAGCGCATTCGGATGACAGCAGTTTAAAATCTGTCCGGACTTGCAAAGTGCCATGAAACGGTCGCCGGTTCTTCCCTCTCTGTAGCATGCGGTACAGAAGGAAGGCACATGACCATTCTTCATAAGCCAGCATACAACCTCATCAAGCGATCTTTGGTCGGATACGTCAAACTGCTCGGTATCATGAGGGCGTTCCTCGGGTGTATAGCCCGCATAGCCGCCTACCGATGTACGGGAACCGCCGCTGATCTGGGAAATACCGAGATGCAGTACTCTTTCACGTACTTTTTCATTCTCTCTGGTGGAAATAATCATTCCGGTATAAGGAACCGCAAGACGGATGCATGCGATAATCTTAGCAAAGGTGTCGTCATCGATACCGTTATCGAATTCATCCGGATCGATATCGTCTGCTTTCTTTAATCTCGGAACGCTGATGGTATGAGGTCCCACACCATGTACAGCCTCTAAGTGTTCCGCATGCATCAGGATACCTGCGAATTCATACTTGTAAAGTTCCAGACCGAACAATACGCCGAGTCCCACATCATCGATGCCGCCTTCCATGGCTCTGTCCATGGCTTCGGTATGATAATTGTAATCATGCTTCGGTCCCGTGGGATGAAGCTTTAAGTAGCTTTCCTTATGATA
>CADCOL010000051.1 GCA_902803015.1 uncultured Lachnospiraceae bacterium
AAGATACGGTATCTCTCATCCACACTTTCTTCCACCACAAGCGGCAGGGAGGGAAAAATGGAGAATACAACCAGCCAGAGCAAAAAGAAAAGCCTTGTTTTTATGCTCAGAACATAGAATATCTTTTTCCGGTAATAGGCAAAATACAGAATCAGCACAACCGCTGCCGTAATCAGAAGACAAACACACTGGAAAATAATGGACGGCCACGGAGATCCGCCGTCACTCCAGGTGATGGCGTTTACATTTTCCTGTTGTCCGCCCGCTGCGTATACCATTGCCCCCATAATGGTGGTCTGCATATACGCATAGTATGCATACAGCCCGATGCAGGAACCGACGGAGCGAAGAAATCTTTTCTCGCGATAAGAGAACATATAGAAAACAAACGCATAGACAAATGCGATAAAATTGATGATGATGGATTCCACACCCGTAACAAAGAGTTTTGCAATCTCCATAAAATCCTCGTCCGGCGCTGCGGTTGCAAGGAAACTGCCGAAATACTCAATAAAGGATGCCTCATTCAGCATAATAAACGCCGTCGCGATGGCTTCAAAGAACAGAACGCCCAATGCACCGATGGCCATTTTTCTCGAGATTACAACATATCTGCCGAGGAAACAGGCCGCTATCAGAACAACGACCAGCATTGACAGCACAAATGTAATATTTGAAATTACTATCGTCGCAATTTGAACGATAATGTCAGTCATAATCCAACTCCTCTGAAAAACTCCGAAGCGCCGTATTTAGAATGCGGCATTCTCCACATAAGCATACAAAGCTTCTTTTAATGATTTTACATTCGAACGGCTCACGGGAAGGGACACTTCCTTCGCACCGAGCTGCAGTACGACTTCCCCTTTCACCATGCGTTTTACCTTTGCAAGGGAAACCAGATATCCTCTGTGAATACGAAAGAACCCGTCACCGTTTAATTTGTTTTCGTAATCGCCGATATTGGCGCGGATCAGATGGCTTCCGCTCTCGGTATAAACCATGACATACTGGTTCTGTGCCTCAAAATACACAAGATCCGAATATTTGACAAAAATATCCTCGCCGTCTTCGCGCAGTGCAAGCTGCTTTCCTTCGGTATCCTTGTCCATGCAGAAACGCAGAACATCCCGCAGTTTGTCTTCCGCAACCGGCTTTGTCAGATAGCGAAGCGCGTTCACTTCATACCCTTCGATGGCATATTCCACATGGCCGGTTAAGAACACAATTTTGGTATCTTCACTTCTTTTGCGGATTTCCTTTGCAAGTGTGATTCCGTCCATCACCGGCATTTCAATATCAAGAAAAACCAGATCGTACGCCGTTGCATCAAACCGTTCCAAGAGCTTTTTCCCGTCGGAAAAAGCATCCACAACGACATCCATGCTTCCGCACAGTTTATCGATTAAATTCTTTTCCTGAAGACGAAATTTCTCTTCATCGTCACAAACCGCAATTCTCACAGATATTCCCCTCTCTATAATTCACTGCGTTTTCCATTATAACATGTTATAATAAGGCTTGAAAGAACGAAACAAGGCGGATTCCGATGGAGAAAGCAAAAATGAGTCCAATTCAAATACTGTTTACAGCGGTGTTTTTACTGCTGGCAATTCTGGCGATTCTGTACGGCGTTACCGTTTATCTGGTAAACAGCGGGAGCTCCTTTTACGTCGTATGGTTCGGGATGGGTGTATGCTTCCTGATTCTCGCCGCCATGACACTCTTTCGTCTGTTTTCCAAAATTCCTCCCGCCGTTCGCATAATTGCCATCGCGATATGCGCTTTGGGGTTTCTGGTCTTTTTGTATTCACAGATCCGCATTCTCGGCCACTTTCACGATGAAGGTCCGAAGAATCTTGATTACATCATTGTTCTCGGTGCACAGATGCGCGGGAACTCGCCTTCCGTCGTTTTAAAATACCGTCTCGACACGGCAGCGGATTATTTAAAAGAGAACCCTTCCACCGTTTGCATCGTTTCCGGCGGACAGGGAAAGAATGAAATCCTTCCCGAAGCGGAGGGCATGAAAAACTATCTGGTAAATGCCGGCATCGAACCGGACCGGATTCTGACGGAAGATGCTTCGAAGAACACCATTGAAAACATTTTATTCTCGAAGAAATTATTACCCGAAAATTCGGAACCTTCCGCACTCCAAATCGGAATCGTTACCAATAACTTCCACGTTTACCGCGGTCTGGCCCTCGCAAAAAAGCAGGGACTGACCTCTACATATGGTATTGCTGCACCTTCCACACTTACTTATCTGCCCAACAATATGTTGAGGGAATTCGTCGGCATCACGAAAGATACACTTCTTCGAAACATGAACTGCTTTTCCCTGTTCTAAAACGCAAATCGCCGAAATTGACCGTTTTGGTTGCGTTTTTATCAGTTATTAATTCTTGAATTAACTTTCTAAATCTTCTGATTGTTCCGAAAACACCTCTTTACAAGATATGGATTCGCCTTTTTCCGGCATTGACAACCCACTCCCTTCCAAGTATTATATGTTTAGAAAAATTTTATTAACTGTTTATAAACAAATTAGGACCTGTTTATTAAGAAAAAGGAGAATTACATGGAAAAAATTGCTGTAATGACAGATACCAACAGCAGCATCACGACGGAAGAAGCGAAGAAGTTCGGAATCTATTTAAGCCAGATGCCGTTTACGATTGACGGCGAAGAGTATATAGAAGATGTCAACTGTACCTATGACGAATTCTGCGAACGACTTGATAACGGTGCGGAGGTTTCCACCGCTCAGCCGGCGCTCGGTGATTTACTGGATACCTGGGACGAGATTCTGAAAGAATACGACAAACTGATCTATATTCCGATGTCTTCCGCATTAAGCGGCTCCTGCGAAACCGCAATGGGAATGGCAAGGGACTACGAAGGAAGAGTTCTTGTAGTCGACAACAAACGAATCTCCATCTCCCAGCGTCGTGCGGCACTGGATGCGCTCGTCATGATCGAACGCGGTATGAGCGCCGAAGATATCAAAACCTACCTTGAAAACGATTCCTATAACTCCAGTATTTATCTGGCTGTAAATACATTGGATTTGTTAAAGAAAAGCGGTCGTGTAACCGCTACCGCCGCAACGATTGCGACCATTATGAACATCAAACCCGTGTTACAGATTCAGGGTGGCAAGCTGGATTCCTATGCAAAGGAACGCGGTATGAAAAAAGCGGAAAAGATTATGCTCCATGCCATCGAGCAGGATCAGGAGAAGCGTTTCTCCCAGGGAAACAGCAGAATCTATGCCGCATATTCCGGAAACCGCGCAGAAGGCGAGGAATGGTTAAAGACCGTGCAGGATTATTTTAAGGATCCAACCATCGAACTCTTCCGTCTCCCGATTTCCATCGTCTGCCACGTCAGCACCGGCGTACATGCAATCGGTATCATGGGACACTTAAGCTGATTATTTCCGACAGATGATATGTC
>CADCOL010000052.1 GCA_902803015.1 uncultured Lachnospiraceae bacterium
GATGCATATGCCGTAAATACACATCTTTGCGCAGATGCCATTACAAAGGATCCGGAAGGCCTGGTTCAGACGCTTGTGAATCAGTCATATGATAAACTGACAAAGCTCGGAAACTATGATCCGAACGGTGCGAATGCGGCTGCATATGAGGATGAACTTGCCAGACTTTTGTATCTTGGCAAGCTGAAATATGAATTACAGAATGTACATGGTTCCGCAGAAGAAATGAAGAGCTGGAAAGCCGAGATTCTGACGGAATTAATGAGCGATGATTTTGAGAAAAATGCCGCTCAGTACAAGAATTCCGAAATTTATAAAGGAAGCCGCGAAAAACTGGTGAACAATCCGAATATGGAGCCGGAAGAGGCAATTCAGACGGCGATTCTTGGTATTGCGGAAGAAAAATACCATTCCGTTTATTACACATTTTATAATGTTACAAACAAAGAAGAAGACAAGCAAAAGGTTATTCAGGCAGCCGATGAAATCGAGGAAATGAAGGCGCTTGCCAATACCGTGGGTGTCAGCAGAGGCGGCAACGAGAATAAGGTGGACCTGGAATTCAACCCGTATCTCGACACGGTGTTTATGAAAAGATGTGCCAATCTGTACGGTATGCAGGAGGATTATATCGGCTCCGTAATCAGAATAGATGAAGAGTATGCCAGAAATAGAGAACGTGCTAATGAACGTGTTGCTGATGCATGGAAAAAGTTCCGTATCGAGAATCAGACCAGAATTAATGCGGCAGAAAAAAATGTAGCGGGTGCAAAAGATGCAAAAGCCACCCTCAATAAGATTACCCAGCTTGACCTGGAGATTGGTATTATTAACAGGAAAATTCTGGACTTGTCAAATAATCCCGCCAACAAATTTGTCAATGCCGATGAAAAGGTAAGTCCGATTCAGGAGCAGTTTAAAATTCTGAGCGTGAAAAAGGCGGAAAAAGGAAAGCTTTTAAGTTCTCTCTACGGAAAGTATGGAAATGACGCGAATACATACATCGCCATAAATAAAGCAGACGAAACGTATCGGAGGTTTTTAAATGAGCAGAGCAAAGTAGAAAAGGATTTGCTGCGTGAGTTTGAACCCATTGAAAAGGATATAAGAAAAAGAGAGCAGGATCTGCAGAACGACTTGAGTAATCGGGAATTCCAAAAACAGCTTCAGGAGCCCTTGAGACTTATGAATGAAAATGCAGCGTATGAACAGGCTCTGAGAAATAAAGATGTTGAAAAAATTAAGGAGATTAAGCAGAGTCGTCTTGCCAAGGATAGTGAGGCGAAAAAGGAAAACCGCAATTTCTACAACGTAAAATATGTCAAGAATTCAAACGGGGAATACCAGGCTTTATATCAATCCAAACCGACAGCCACGGCTATGGCGGATATGGAACAGGCATTTTTGAAACACAAACAGGCGGGTCATATTTCGGAAGTAAGAGAGGAGAAATACAAGAATAACCAAGCGAAATTTGAGGAAATGGACAAAAAATACCAGGAAGTCAGCCCGATTGCAAGGCCGGATCGAAAGGGTATTACCATTAATGCGTTTAAGGCTCCTGCAGTTGCGGAACTGAACCTGGATAATATCGCGGTTGAAGAGAATGTAACCTATAAATATCAGGAAAAAGAGCAGGTTATGGTGCGCCCCGATCTTTCGGATCCGACCGCACAAATCACATTCGCATTGGAGTGTGCCCAGAAAAAAGCGAAAGTCGCATTCGGAACAAAGGAATACGATGATATTCTGGACGGACTGCTGGAAGCAAAGGCTCTTGCGGATAAAAACGCAGACGCAAAAACAGAACTGATTCCGCTTCTTAAGAAACTGGACGTTCAGATGGAACACTATATCGATAGAAAAGATGATCAGATAAGAAGAGGAAAGGATTCCAGAACAACCAAAGAACGTCGAAGCAACATCGTGGATGCGCAGGAAAGCGTAAGAGCTGCACTTGTTTCACTGATGGAAAAAAATCATGTGAATGAGAATGATTATGCCTGTGAGGAAGCTTTATACGATCTTGAAAATGTGGAAAAACTGACCAAAGAGCAGGATCCGGAAGTGACGAAGATTAAAGAAGCGCTTCAGAAAAAGGACACGATGAGTGCGCTTGAACTGATGAATGAGTTCATGGCAAAGAGAGTGCATAAATACAATCATGACGGAAAATACAATTTCCTCAGAGGATTGTCGGGAGAAGATACGAAGGGCAGATATAATATTCCTTCCAAAGCGGATGAAAGATTCTACAAGTCGGTATTAACACAGTGTAATAAACTTCTGATGGTACAACTTGAAGAGTTCCAGAAAAATGATCCATTTAAGCTGGAAGTATTGAAATTCAATCTGAAATATGCCGGCGCTGATCATATCCAGGACAAAATCGGTTTAAGAGAGAAGTACGGAATTACATTTAATCCGGATTATTATGTATTAAAGCTTGAAACCGAGAAAAAGGATAATTTTGCCGACTACAGCAAACAGTTTGCAAACCATTACAGCGGACTTGCCGCTAAAATGCACTATGACGGTCTGGCGATGAGAATTCAGAATCCGCAGAGTTATAATGTGGGCACGGTTCTCTCCGTAGAAGAACGGCAGTACATGAATGAGGCTGCCCTTTCCTCAATGTTCCTTGAGAAAAACTACAAGAACAAAGAATTTGATTTTAAGCAGACGGAAGAAGAACGTGTTAAGTTTATCTCTCTGGTAAGGAGTACGCATTTATTCGAACGAATCAACATGTACGGCCTGGAGATTCATGATCTGGAAACCGTGGACGGAAATCCGCAGGAACTTCGCGACTTTAGCCGTGAAAGTCTCTTAAAAATCAAGGAACCGAAGGATTACGCGAAAGAAGTCGTAGCTAAGGCCGTAAAAGATGAAGTCATGGAACTTTTCGACAAAGCAACCAAATCCGTGGGAAAAGAAGACGGTTATGATGCAAACGAGGCA
>CADCOL010000053.1 GCA_902803015.1 uncultured Lachnospiraceae bacterium
ATGATTGACCATGCGAATGTGGCAAGAAAGTCCTTAAAGAGTGATGAAGGCAAATTGGAGGCCGTTTACTCCGATGCCATCATCAACGAAATGCGTAAGAGCGACCAGATTGAATCCGATATGCAGTCGGCTTTGATCAAAGGCGAATTCAAGGCATATCTGCAACCAAAATGGGATATTGAAAAAGACTGCATCGCAGGTGCGGAAATTCTCTGCCGCTGGATTAAGGATGACGGCAGCGTGGTTTATCCTTCGGACTTCATTCCGATTTTTGAACAGAACGGTTTTGTCGAGAAACTGGATTTCTACATGCTTGAAGTACTCTGCGAAAAGATTAAGGAGTATAAGAACAAAGGCGGTTACCGCATTGTACCGGTCAGCATCAACCAGTCACGAATTCTTCTGTGCAACCCGGAATACTTAAAGAATGTCGAACGCGTTATGACGAAGTACGATACTTCGATTAACGATATCCAGATAGAGATTACGGAGTCCGTATTCTTAAACGACAGGGAAAAAATGATTGCCCTGATCAACGAACTCAAAGAGATGGGCCTACAGCTTTGCATGGACGATTTCGGAAGCGGATATTCGTCACTGAATATCTTAAAGGATATTCCGTTTGACGTCCTTAAGATTGATAAGGATTTCTTCTCTGAAACGAAGACATCCAATGATACAAAGATGATTATGCACCGCATTGTTGAGATGGCACAGGACCTCGGTATTCAGGTTGTCTGTGAAGGAGTGGAAACGGCGGAGCAGATTGAGATTCTTAAAGAGATCGGCTGTACGATGGTGCAGGGATACTACTACGGCAAACCGAAGCCGTTCGATGAGTTCTTCGAAGAGTACCTGCTTCTCGAACCCGGAAAAGAAGCAGAGCCGGAGAAAACGGAATCTACGGACGCGGAAGGAACAGAGGTTTCTGAAGTGAAAGAGAGTGCGGAGGAGAAAGAAGAGAAGATTTCGGAGGAGAAGGTTTCAGAAGGCGAGGGTGAGTCATGAACGTCCAAGAAGAAATGGATAAACTCATAGCCGAGCCGGACACCCGCGGAAAGACGCTTCTCCTGCAGGCGTGCTGCGCGCCCTGCAGCAGTTATGTACTGACCTACCTGCGTAGTACATTCCGGATTACGGTGCTTTACTTTAATCCGAATATTACGGCCGAAGAAGAATACCGGAAACGTGCGAAAGAGGAACAGAGGTTTATTGATGCGCTGAACGCGGAGTTGGAAGCCGGACAGGCGCGCGCGCAGGACGAAAACGGCGAAGGCGACGCAGGTGAGCAACCGTTCCCCATCAATTATATCGACGGGCGGTACGCCCCGTCTGAGTTTCTCGAAGCCGTAAAGGGATATGAGGACTGCCCCGAGGGCGGAGACCGGTGTGCAATCTGTTTTCGCATGCGACTTGCCGAAACGGCAAAGCTTGCAGCGGGGGGCGGATACGATTACTTCGCAACGACGCTTACCTTAAGTCCTTTGAAGAATGCGGAACTGATTAATGTAATCGGTGCCGAAGAAGGTGCGAAGTACGGTGCGAATTACCTGCCGTCCAATTTCAAGAAAAAGAACGGTAACAAGCGAAGCATTGAGTTGTCCAAAGAGTACGGCCTTTACCGGCAGGATTACTGCGGATGCAGTTTCTCGAAGGCGGAGAGAGAACGCCAAAAGGCTGAAAGATTATAGAAAGAAACGAGGAATCAAACATGGAGAAATTACTGGATTTATTAAGTGCGGAAGTCGGCGCAGCGTTTGAAAAAGCAGGCTACGACAAAGAACTTGGAAAGGTGGCGGTATCCAATCGTCCCGACCTTTGCGAGTATCAGTGTAACGGTTCGCTTGCCGGTGCGAAGAAGTTTAAGAAAGCACCGATTATGATTGCAAACGAAGTGGCGGAAGCATTAAAGGAAAGCAAGGCATTCGAAAAGGTTGAAGTCTGCCCGCCCGGATTCTTAAATTTAAACCTTGACGGAGAGTTTTTAAAGAACTATCTGGATGAGATGGCAAAAGCGCCGAAATACGGCTTAAAAGAGCCCGAGAAGAAGTTGAAAGTCATCGTGGACTACGGCGGACCGAACGTAGCAAAACCGCTCCATGTAGGACACCTTCGTTCCGCAGTCATCGGCGAGAGCGTAAAGCGCATCATCCGTTACATGGGACACGAAGCAATCGGCGATATCCATTTGGGTGACTGGGGTCTTCAGATGGGCTTAATCATCGCAGAGTTGAAATTACGCAAACCCGAGCTTCCATATTTTGACGAAAGCTTTGAAGGAGAGTATCCCGAAGAAGCTCCGTTTACCATCGGCGAACTCGAAGAGATTTATCCCTTCGCATCCAAGAAGAGCAAAGAGGATTCCGACGAAGGCAGAGCCTTTAAGGAAGAGGCCATGAACTGCACATTCAAACTGCAGTCCGGCGTTCGCGGATACCGCGCATTGTGGAAGCATATTTTAAACGTTTCGGTTACCGACTTAAAGCGTAACTACGATAACCTTGATGTTACCTTCGATCTTTGGAAGGGCGAGTCCGACGTGCATGACATCATTCCGGGAATGGTGCAGTACATGAAGGACGGCGGTTATGCATATCTTTCCGACGGCGCACTGGTTGTGGATGTTAAGGAAGAGACCGATACCAAGGAAATGCCTCCGTGCATGATCTTAAAATCGGACGGCGCGAGCCTTTACAATACAACGGACCTTGCAACAATCATGGACCGTATGAAGAATTACCATCCGGACAGAATGATTTATTTAACCGACAAGCGTCAGGAACTCTATTTTGAGCAGGTATTCCGCTGCGCAAGAAAGACGAAGCTTGTGGACGATGATACGGATTTAATCCACATCGGTTTCGGTACCGTAAACGGAAAGGACGGACATGCGTTTAAAACGCGTGACGGCGGCGTACAGCGTTTGGAATACTTAATCCGTGATATCAACGACCAGATGTTTGCAAAAATTTCCGAAGGCCGTGAGATGAGCGAGGAAGAGGCAAAGGATACCGCAAAGAAGGTTGCGCTTGCAGCGATTAAGTACGGTGATTTGTCCAATCAGGCGTCCAAGGATTACATCTTTGATATTGACCGCTTCACATCGTTTGAGGGCGATACGGGCCCGTATCTGCTTTATACGGTGGTACGTATCAAGTCCATTCTTAAGAAGTATGGCAAAGAGGTTGACATAACTAATGGTTTACATAACTACACAAACGAGAGCGAGAAGAAGCTCTGCATGCAGCTTGCTACCTTTAATGCAATGATGGAAAACGCATATGACGAGCTCGCTCCGCATAAAATCTGTGCATACCTTTACGACCTCGCGAATGCATTCAACGCATTCTATCACGAGACCAAGATTCTCTCCGAGGAAGACGAAGAGAAGAAGATTGGATACTTAAGACTTCTGAAATTCGTGCAGGTTGTGATGGAGAGCTGTATGGATGTGCTCGGATTCTCGGCACCTGACAAGATGTGATGTAAGTAATAAGTTACAGGAGGAAGAACTACGCTTGTAGTTCGAAGAAGATATGAAGTTTATAGGTATTGAGAAGCAGGCATCCGGCAAATACATCAGCCGCTACAACCTGCAGTATGAAACCAACGACGGGAAAACAAAGATTTACGAGATGATCAGCCGTGATCCGGACATTACGGATTTTGAAAAACTGCACGGCAAGGATCCTGCGGATGCAGTGGTTCTGATTATCCATAATGCAGACAAGAGCAAGATTCTGATTAACCGCGAGTTCCGCCTTGCACCCGGCAAATGGGTTTATAATTTTCCGGCCGGACTGATTGATCCGGGCGAAACACCCGAAGAAGCGGCAGCACGCGAACTGTGGGAAGAGACAGGACTTCATTTGGACAGCGTGGATGATTTTATCCCCGCAAGTTACAGTGCGGTCGGATTCAGCAACGAAAAGAATGTCTGCATCGTAGGAACGGCTTCCGGTGAATTCGAAAAGAGTACATCATCCGTGGAAGAGATTGAGGCGAGATGGTTTACGAAGGATGAAATTAAAGAGCTTTTGCAGAAGGAAACGTTTGCGGCCAGAACGCAGGCATACTGCTATTTGTGGAGTAAGAGCTGATGGCACTTGGCGGAATTGTCGAACTGGATTTACACGGATACAACCGTATGGATGCACTCGCGGAAATTGAGAGAGTGCTTTCAAAGTGTGACTCTTCGACCTACCGTATCCGCGTGGTACACGGCTATCACGGCGGCACCTCGCTTCGCAACATGATTTACGATGAATTCTCCTACGGACGTAATACAAAAGTAAAGAGAATTCAGAATGGCAGCAATCCCGGTATCACGGAGCTGATTCTGAGGGAACTCTGAGCCGGAATCATTTTTAAACAGGTAATAAAAAAGCATATATAAATAGTCAAAGTAAAAGGGGAAAAACTATGGACACCAACAACATGCAGGACGAAATCACACGTACCGTTCAGCCGGATGAGTCTGTGATTCCGCACACCGAACAGCCGGTTGTGCCGGCAGACGCACCTGATGCAGGCGATGTACCTCCTACCGCACCGGTAGAGGAAGTGGCAATCGCCGTACCGCTCTCGAAGAAAGAGCAAAAGAAGCTTAAGAGAGCGCAGAAGAAAGAGGAGAAGAAGCAAAAAAGAATCTCCAGAAAAGTAAAGCGTAAAGCAAAACGCAAACGCTGGAAAGAAACCAAGAAAGAGGACAGAAAGAAACTCAAAGAGCATTACAAGGATGCTCCGTGGTTTATCCGTATTCCGCGCCTGATGCTTGCACCTGCCCTGAAAGTATGCTTCTGGATTGCGGTTGCGGCAATCGTAATCGGACTCGGTTACGGAATCTATCAGGGGGTTTATCTTCTTAACCTTCTGTATCTGGATGACAATCGTCTGGCATATGTAGAGCCGGAAGTTATTGAAGAACTCTCCCCGTATGATAAGGAGGGTGCCGAGTATATCGATTCCCTTCCCGGTATCGGAGAAGATGAAACCTGGACCATCTGTATTTATATGATCGGTTCGAATCTGGAAGACTTCCATGAAAACGATTTGTCCCGTACAACACTGTATGAAACCGGTAAGAAGAAAGCCGAAAGAGATGCGGCAGCGCAGCAGCATGTTTTTGACCTGCTCGAAGGCTATTCGGGAGATTTAAAAAAGCACAGACTGAACCTTCCCGATTTCCTGTATTATCCGGAAAAACCGGTAGCATACAGACAAAATGTTTACAGTGAAGTTATTGCAACGGATGAAGACGGTGCCGCAAGTCTTGATATTGCCGAAATGCTTTATGCCGAGGCTCCGAAGAATGTTCAGATTGTAATCCAGACCGGTGGAGCAACCAGATGGAGCAACAACTTAATCAATCCGAACAAAACACAGAGATTCCTGATTAAAAACGGTTCCTTTGAGGAAATCTCAAATATGCCTTTGCAGAACAGTACGGATCCTGCAACACTTACCGAGTTCATCAGATTCTGCAACAACAATTATAAATCCGATCACCGGATGCTGATTCTATGGGATCACGGAAGCGGACCGTTCGGATACGGTGTGGATGATATTTACGGCGGGGATGAGATGCAGCTTTCTCAGATCCGTACCGCTTTGAAGAATGCAAACAGACCGAATATAGATAATCCTCCGTTTGACATCATTGGTTTTGATGCATGCCTGATGTCCAACCTGGAAGTAACACATGCGCTTTACGGATTCGCAGATTACTATGCGGTGAGCGAGGAACTGGAACCCGGAGATGGCTGGGATTACTACAGTCTGCTGGAAGCGATGAATGAGAATCCGACCATGTCTCCGGCCAAAGTTGCACAGACGATTGCGGATACCTATGTCGATTACTACATGACGGAAAGAGCAAATGTCGGTCATAAGTTTGCCACCATGGATGTAACATTTTCCGTAGTGGATGCAAAGAAAGCGGAAGAACTATATCAGGCATACTGCGAACTTACGAAACAGCAGCTGATTGATTCCGCAACCGATATCGGTGTACTTGCCGAAATCGGTCGTTGCTGCAATAAATCCACGCATGTTTGTTCAGACAGTTATAACGTTTTAAACCTTGTCGATCTCGGAAATTATGTGGATCACATGGTTGACACTTATCCGGAAGAGAGCTCGAAGATTGCAAATCTTTTGGAAGAGGCAGTTATCTATCACAGGGAAAACGGAAGTTTGTCCGATGCGGAAGGTATGAGCGTATACATTCCCGGCAGTATCGATTCGTTCTCGGGACTTTATTATTTCCTGACTTACGAATATGACATTTGCGAGGATGACTGCACCAGGGCATTGTATTTCTATAAGATGTCCGGCTGCTTAAACGACGAAATGCAGATTCAGTTAAAGTCCTATACGGATGCAAGACCGAAGGTACTTGATATTGCGGTCTTCAATAAATTTGAAAAGACCACACCTGTAATTAAGGACAATATCGTTAACATTCCGGTTAGCAGCGAGCTGGAACGAATGATGCAGTCTTACACATTCGACATTGCAACTTATGACGAAAATACCGGAGAAATCGTTTATTACGGTGAGGATGAATACGTAGAACTTGACGGATACGGAAACCTCGTCTGCGATTTCAGCGGCGCATGGGTTTATTTAGAGGGCGAACCTCTTGCAATCGAGATGACATCCGTTACCGAATCGTATGTAGAGTACCGTTCCAGAATTCTTTATAACGGAACGGAGGCATATTTAGTCTTTGCATATGACCGTGATACGGAAGACTTTAACATCAAGGGTGTTCGTATCATGCAGGATGA
>CADCOL010000054.1 GCA_902803015.1 uncultured Lachnospiraceae bacterium
TTACAGAGTGTTTCGGTTGTACCGGTCGGATTATCCAAATACCGCGAGGGTCTGTATCCTTTGGAACCGTTCAATAAAGAGGATGCACTCGAAGTCATTGAAATGATTGAGCGCTGGCAGAATAAGGCTTTTAAGAAATACGGCACGCATTTTGTGCATGCTTCGGATGAATGGTATCTGCTTGCAGGTCTCCCCCTGCCGGAAGAAGAGCGCTATGACGGGTATCTCCAGTTTGAAAACGGTGTCGGCATGGTTCGAAGCTTTATTGTTGAATTTGAAGATCTTTTCCGTGAAAAATACGGCGAGGAAGCTGAGTTTCCCGAGGTTTTCGGAAGAGAAGAGGAAGAGGGGATATCGGCGTCGGACGATACTGTGACGGAAACGGAAAGTGCTGACGGAGCTTCAGCCGTTCAATTTAATTCGGACCCTGAAACCGTGATCAGCTTCGCCACAGGCCGCCTCTTCGGGCCGATTCTGAAAGCCTGCTGCGACAATTTAGAACGTGTTTATCCGAATATAAAGATCCATGTCTATGAAATACGCAATGATTTCTTCGGCGAAATGATCACGGTTGCCGGCTTAATTACCGGCACGGATCTGATTGCACAACTGAAAGATAAAGAAATCGGCGAGACGCTGATTTTACCCGATACAATGTTCCGTTTTCAGGAGGATATTCTGCTTGATGACGTGCGTGTGACAGAGGTTGAATCGGCTTTACATTGCCGGGTGGATATAGTAAAATCTAATGGTATGGATTTAATTGATATTGTGAGTAAGTATGCCGAAAAATAAGCCTTTTTTCGGCAAAACCGGGTGAGTTGGATTTATGAGCAGGAAAAGAAAACCGATCGTCGCCGTTGTGGGTCGTCCCAACGTAGGGAAATCCACACTTTTTAATGTGCTTGCCGGCGAGAGGATCGCTATTGTAAAAGATACGCCCGGCATTACCAGGGACCGTATCTACGCGGACGTGGAATGGTTAAACCATAAATTCACGTTGATTGATACGGGCGGTATTGAGCCGGATTCCAAAGATATTATTTTATCCCAGATGCGTGAGCAGGCGGAAATAGCCATTGCTTCCGCAGATGTGATTATTTTTCTCGTGGATGTGAAACAGGGACTTGTGGATGCGGATCTGCACGTTGCAAATATGCTTCGTCGCAGTCAGAAACCCATTGTTCTTGCTGTAAATAAAGTGGACAATCCCGCTAAAACCGAGGCGGATGTCTACGAATTCTATAATCTCGGAATCGGCGAACCGTATTCGATTTCCGCAGCAAACCGTCTGGGACTCGGCGAAATGCTGGATGCGGTCATCGAACAGTTCCCGGAAGGTCTGGATGACGAGGAAGAGGACGACCGTCCCCGCGTGGCAATTGTCGGAAAACCGAATGTCGGCAAATCGTCCATCATCAATAAGCTGATCGGAGAGAACCGCGTGATTGTTTCGGATATCGCAGGTACGACGCGTGATGCGATCGATACCTACGTAACGTACAACAAGAAACAGTACGTTTTAATCGATACGGCCGGCCTTCGCAGAAAGAGTAAAATCAAAGAAGAACTGGAACATTACATGATTGTTCGTACGGTTTCCGCGGTGGAACGTGCGGATGTTGTGGTTCTGGTAATCGATGCGGCGGAAGGCGTGACCGAACAGGATGCCAAAATCGCCGGCGTGGCACATGAACGCGGCAAAGGCATGATTATAGCGGTCAACAAGTGGGATGCCGTCGAAAAAGACGACAAAACCATGAATGCATTCGTGAAAAAAGTCCGCGATACATTATCCTTCATGCCGTATGCGGAGATTCTCTTTGTTTCCGCAAAGACCGGACAGCGTCTGCCGAAGCTCTTTGAAACCATCGACATGGTAATGGAGAATACTTCCTTACGTGTGCAGACCGGTGTTTTAAACGAGATTATGGCGGAAGCTGTGGCAATGCAGCAGCCGCCGACCGATAAAGGAAAGAGACTGCGTTTGTTCTACATTACGCAGGTGAGCGTAAAACCGCCCACATTTGTGATTTTTGTCAATTACAAGGAATTGATGCATTTTTCATATACCAGATATATTGAGAATCGAATTCGCGATGCGTTTGGATTTAAGGGAACACCCTTACATTTCATCATTCGTGAAAGAAAGGAAAATGACTGATTCATGTTCCGCTTGTGGTGTATTCTGATCGGTTATGCCTGTGGACTTGTTTCGACCGCTTATATCGTCGGAAAAGTGCACGGAATCGATATACGCGAACACGGATCCGGTAATGCGGGAACCACGAATACGCTTCGTGTTCTCGGCCGCCGTGCCGGCGCCATAGTTCTGGCGGGAGACGTATGCAAATGCCTCCTGGCGGTTTTTGTATGCTTTTTAATCTTCCACAATATGGAAGGATATGACAGTTATAAATATCTGATTCGAATCTATGCTTCCGCAGGTACCATTCTGGGGCATAATTATCCTTTTTACTTAAAATTCAGAGGCGGAAAGGGCATGGCATGCTTTGTCGGCATGGCCATTGCTTTCCTGTATTTTCCGATTTATCCGGGACAGATTATTCTGTTCTTTGCGATATTTTTCCTGACACATTACGTGTCTTTGGGAAGTATTTTCTTCGGACTCGGATTCTTTGCTCAGGTTGTGATTTTCGGTACATTCGGTTTCTTCGGATTAAGTCCTGCCTGCCTGATTGAATTGTATTCGCTGGTCGGAGCGCTGGCATTATTAATGATTTTCCAGCATCGAAAGAATATTGTGAATTTGATTAACCGTACGGAAAAGAAGACCTTCCTCGGAAAGAAACGCGAGCGACCCGAGATATATGATGAGGTCGAAGAAGGGAACGATAACGAATCCGATGATGATAACGAAGACGCAGATGATACTGAAGAAGCAGATGATTCTGCAGAATCGAAAGAAAAAGTTTCAGAGGGCCTGACGGAAGAAAAGACATTAAAATTATCAGAGGAAGAACTCGAAGAGATAAAAGAAAAAACTTCATCGAAAGAGGAGGAATTAAAATGAAAACTGCTGTAATCGGTGCGGGAAGCTGGGGAATCGCCCTTGCAAAACTGCTTCATACAAACGGACATCAGGTTGCGGTATGGTCTGCGCTGGCGGATGAAATCGCAATGTTAAACGAAAACCACGAGCATGTGGATAAATTAAAAGGCGTAAAACTGCCGGAAGACATGATTTTTACAACCGATCTCGCAGGTGCCGTAAAGGATGCCGAGATTCTGGTGATGGCGGTTCCGTCCGTATTCGTTCGTTCTTCGGCAAAACAGTTAAAGGAATTCTACAAACCCGGTCAGATTATCGTAAACGTGGCAAAGGGTATCGAAGAATCCACACTGTTTACGATGACACAGATTATCGAGGATGAAATCCCGGGTTCCACGGTTGCGGTATTATCCGGACCTTCCCATGCGGAAGAAGTTGGACGCGGAATTCCGACTACAATCGTAGTTGGTGCAAAGAAGCGAGAAGTTGCGGAAAAAGTTCAGGAAGTCTTCATGAGCCCTGTTTTCCGTGTTTATACATCACCCGATGTTCTCGGAATTGAAATCGGTGCAGCGTTGAAAAACGTTGTGGCTCTTGCTGCCGGTGTTGCGGACGGTCTCGGATACGGAGACAACACGAAGGCTGCTTTAATCACCAGAGGTATGGCGGAAATATCCAGACTCGGTGTTGCGATGGGCGGGAAAAGCGAAACATTTTACGGTCTTTCCGGTATCGGTGACTTAATCGTTACCTGCGCAAGTATGCATTCAAGAAACCGCAGGGCCGGAATCTTAATCGGTAAAGGTTATACCGCAAAAGAAGCCATGGATGAAGTAAAAATGGTTGTCGAAGGTGTGTATTCCGCAAAAGCGGCAAAGAAGCTTTCCGAAAAATATGAAATCGAAATGCCGATTGTCAATATCGTCAACGAAGTTCTGTTTGAAGAACGTCCCGCGGCAGACTGCTTAAAAGATCTGATGCTTCGTGACAAGAAGACCGAAATCGATGTGGAGAAGTGGCAATGAGATCCATGGATTTTAAAATGGAGCGCGAAAACCTCGTACAGGTCGGTGATGTGGTAAAAGTGACCGAGGGTGTGCTTCCGAGCGAATATTATTACACGATTGAGCCGGCGGTTGCCATGAGCGCGAACTATCCTTATTACGCAAGACTGAAGAGCAAGGAAGGCGTGGTAAAGGCAATCAATAAAACTCCACGCGGATTCTTTGTAAACTGCGAATTCGACGAGGACGAACCGGAGAAACGATAGAAAATGGCCAAGTATAAATATCTTTTATTCGATACGGACCGTACATTGCTGGATTTTACAAAAGCACAGAGGGCGGCGATCGAAAAAGCACTGACCAAATACGGATTTAAGGTGGACGATGAAGTACAGGATTTTTACACTTCCTGGAATGAATCCTTATGGCGCCGTCTGGAAAAACGTGAAATCACACATGACGATCTGGTAAAGATGCGTTTTGTGGTAATGTGTTCGAGATACGGGGTCCCGTATCCCGGATACGGAAAAATCGAATCCGATTACATCATCGCTCTTTCCGAAGGACATGACCTGCTGCCGGGCGCTTTGGAAACCATTCAGGCTTTGAAAGAGGAGTATCGTTTATACATCGTTACAAACGGTATTCCGATGGTTCAGGAACGCAGACTGAAAGAATCCGGACTGATTGAATACGTGGAAGATGCATTCATTTCCGAAGCAATCGGATTTAACAAACCGGATATCCGTTATTTTGAGGAAGTATACAAAAGGCTCGGCGAGCCGCCGAAGGAAGAAATCCTGATCATCGGAGACAGCATGAGCGCCGACATTAAAGGCGGCGTGGATTTCGGAGTGGATACGATGCTTATATCGGAACATGCGCCGGAAGGATTTGACTTTTCGCCTACATATGTAGTTGATAATATTTCAAAAGTTGAAGAGTATCTAAAAAAGTTAGAATAGATGTACCGGATGGGGGTCCGGTTCATCGGAAACGGAGGGTTACATATGAACGCACAGTATGAAAAATTATTAAAATGCCTGGCATGCGTCAGACAGAAGACGGATTTTATCCCGAAAGTAGCACTGGTATTGGGCTCCGGACTCGGAGACTTTGCAAAAGGAATCAATGTGGAATGTGTGGTTCCGTATACCGAAATCGAAGATTTCCCGGTTTCTACCGTTTCCGGACATGAAGGAAACTATATCTTCGGAACCCTCGGCGACGTGCCGATTGTCTGCATGCAGGGACGCGTGCATTATTACGAAGGATACTCCGTTTCGGATGCGGTTTTGCCAATCCGTCTGATGGGCTTAATGGGAGCAAAAATCCTGTTTCTTACAAATGCATCGGGTGGAATCAACGATTCCTTCTCGGCAGGCGATTTTATGATGATTACCGATCATATTTCGAGTTTTGCGCCGAATCCTTTAATCGGTGCAAATATTGACGAACTCGGAGTTCGTTTCCCGGATATGTCGCATGTATATAATCCCGAACTTTGTGCAATCATTGAAGAAACCGCAAAAGAATGCGGAATTTCTTTACAGAAAGGTGTTTATGTTCAGACGACCGGACCGTCCTTTGAATCTCCCGCGGAGATTCAGATGTTCAAAAAACTCGGAGCGGATGCGGTCGGTATGTCCACCGTGATTGAAGCAATTGCCGCAAATCACATGGGCATGAAAATTTGCGGAATCTCCTGCGTTTGCAACCTTGCAGCCGGAATTTCACCGACTCCTCTGACACACGAAGAAGTGAAGGAAGCGGCAAATAAAGCGGCACCGAATTTCAAGAAGCTTGTAACCGAAAGCATTATACGCATGGGGAAAGAAGCATGAAAAAAGATGAACTGATTCGTCTGGCGTTAAAAGCAAGAGAGAATTCCTATTGTCCGTATTCCTCCTATGCGGTCGGTGCGGCGGTGGAATGTGAAGACGGTACGATTTATACCGGTTGCAATATCGAGAATGCATCCTACGGCGCAACCGTTTGCGCGGAGCGTACGGCGATTTTTAAAGCCGTAAGCGAAGGAAAGAAAGAAATCAAAGCGATTGCCATTGCAGGTGGAAAAAGAGGAGAAGAACCGGACGGATATGCGTTCCCCTGCGGAATGTGCAGGCAGGTCCTGAACGAATTTGCCATGGGCGATGCGCCGGTAATCGTTGCCAAATCGCAGGAAGATTACAAAGAGTATGCATTAAAAGACCTGCTGCCCGAAGCATTCGGGCCGAATAATCTTGCGTAGTTTCGCCTGAATGAACAAAAGTGAAGTGATATGGATAAACTGATTGTTGTTTTAACCATACTGGCCATTTTAGTTGGAATGCTCTTAATCGGCCATTTGATGGAACGAAACAAGGAAAAGAATTTCAGAAAGCGTTTAAACAGGGAGTTTTCCAAACCGATGGACCGCTCTTACAGTAATGAACGCATGAAAACCGCCAGGGGATATTACGAACATCATTGTGACGATGTGTTTTCGATTGATGATATTACCTGGAATGATCTGGGACTGGATTCTTTTTATCAAAAATACAACCATTCTTATTCGTCGGTCGGTGATGAGTATCTGTATTACAGATTGCGCGTTCCGATGATTCGTGAGAATTCCGAAGACCGGGAAATGATTGAACGGGAAGCGGAGACCTTTGCAAACAATCCGAAGCTTCGCGAAGATTATCAGGTTTTGATGGCAACGCTCGGACGAAGCGGAAAGTATTCGCTTTATACTTATCTTGAGTTTTTGGGCGATGTAAAGCCGGATATTGCAATTCTGACCATTCTGGACTGGCTGGTATACATCTGTTTTATCGGACTGATGTTTTTTGCATTTTATCCGGGACTTATGCTTACCATCGGATGGATTATCGTAAATGTTGCGGCATATTTATTCCGAAAAAAGAAGATTGAGCCTTATTTTGTAAGCTTTGAGTACATTCTTCGCCTGTTAAAATCGGCAAACAAAACAATCCGCCTTTTGCCGGATTCCTTAAAAGAGGAGACCGAAACATTAAAGAAGGCAAAGGGCAAATTGAGCCGGATTTCCACGGGAAATCTTGTGTTCTTACAGTCCGATACCTCCTCGGCGGTCGGGGATCTCGGAAACGGACTGATGAACTTTATAAAAATGTTCTTCCACATTGATCTGTTTATTTTCTATCGCATGAAAAAGCAGGTAGAACAGAACAGGGATGCGGTGGATACGATTTTTGAAACACTCGGAAGACTTGATTATGCGGTAAACATTGCTTCTTACAGAAGTACGCTTCCGTATTTCACAAAACCGGAATTTAACGATTCCTGTGAGATTAAGATTCAGGATGCGGTACATCCTTTGCTTTTAAACGTCGGAATCGAGAACTCCGTTCATGCTTCAAAGGGTATTCTTTTAACCGGTTCGAATGCATCGGGTAAATCCACATTCCTTCGAATGATCGGAATCAATGCGCTTCTGGCACAAAGCATGTATACGGTTTATGCAAAAGAGTATCGTGCGGGATATTTCCGGATTTATTCCTCGATGTCCTTAAAAGACAGCCTGGAATCCGGAGAAAGCTATTATATGGCGGAAATCCGTTCCATTAAACGAATTCTTGATGCATTAAGCGATACTTCCACCAATGTGCTTTGTTTTGTGGATGAAGTGCTTCGCGGTACCAATACGAAAGAACGAATCGCAGCCGGTGCGGAAATCATGAGATCGGCGCAGACCGGTCACAGCCTGTGTTTTGCGGCTACGCACGATATTGAACTGGCACATATGCTTCCTCCGCAGTTTGAAAACTATCATTTTGAGGAAGAGATTCAGGAAGACGACATTCACTTCCCGTATCGCTTAAAAGAAGGCTATGCGACTTCGCGTAATGCAATTGCGCTGCTTCGGATTATGGGATATCCGCAGGAGATTACCGACAGGGCAAGCGAATATGTGCAAAGCAACAGCTAAATGGTGATGAGATGAATAAAGTTTATTTATACAGTGACGGTTCGGCGCGCGGAAACCCGGGGCCGGGCGGATACGGAACGGTTTTAAAATTTTGGGACGGCAACGGTGAACTTCATGTAAAGGAAATGTCGCAGGGATATAAACTTACGACAAATAACCGCATGGAACTCCTCGGAGTCATTACCGGACTTGAGGCTTTGAAATATCCCTGTGACGTAAAAGTGATTTCGGATTCCAAATATGTTGTGGATGCTTTTAACAATCACTGGGTTGATTACTGGGTAACGCATAATTTCCGCAAATCGGATAAAAAGCCTGTGAAGAACCGTGATTTATGGGAACGTCTGCTTGAGGCCGCAAAACCGCATCAGCTGACATTTGAATGGGTGAAAGGGCATGTCGGACATCCCGAGAACGAAAGATGCGATGAGCTGGCAACGACTGCTGCCGACGGTAACAATCTCGAGGATGATAAAGGATTTACGCCGGATGAGGCGGATAATCCGGATCAGATGAAACTGGATGTCTGAAACACTTTATTGTTATAAAGAATTAAGTTATATGTTATAAAGGGGAAATACAGGAGGAACGAAACATGGTTTCACACGGAATTACTTTTTTGGCGGCTTTAATATCATTTATTCTTGTGTTTTTTGTGTTTATTGCTGCCGTTGTAGTTGCTGTCATTATCGGTGTCAATGTAGGAAAAGCCAGAGCAAAGAAAAAGGCCGAGAATGATGTTTTTGCCGGAGCGGATGAGTATTCGGACGGCGCATCCGACGACACGCCGATTGAGTTTTAAACCGGATTTACTTTTTTTGGCAGTTTAAGTTGGTTTAAGGTTTATTTGTCATGATTGATATAACA
Source organism: uncultured Lachnospiraceae bacterium (assembly GCA_902803015.1). Classification (GTDB taxonomy): domain Bacteria; phylum Bacillota; class Clostridia; order Lachnospirales; family Lachnospiraceae; genus UBA3766. The sequence continues at coordinate 8,837 of CADCOL010000054.1, forward strand.
GGGCAGTATGGATAATTTGCAGATTCAAATCAAATATAAGGACAATACCGTCGAGGAACTTTGTTATGTGGACGGTAAGTCGGACTGGATTGATTTAAGAAGCTTTGAGGATGTGGATTTTAAAACCGGGGAATACAAACTGATTCCTTTGGGCGTTGCCATGAAGCTTCCGGAAGGATACGAAGCTCATGTGGTGCCGCGTTCTTCCACATACAAGAACTACGGATTAATGCAGACCAATCATATGGGCGTGATTGATTCGTCCTATTGCGGCGATGAGGACTGGTGGTATGTTCCAATGTATGCGACAAGGGACTGTACGGTGCATAAGAATGACAGAATCTGTCAGTTTCGCATCATGCAAAACCAGCCGAAGATTGATTTTATCAGGACAGAACATTTGGGAGAGCAAAACCGCGGCGGTTTCGGCTCGACCGGGATTCAATAAGTACTTAAGAGGTGAAAAGAAATGATTAAAGTTACGAATCTCTGTAAAATGTACGGGAACAATGTAGCTTTGGACAATGTTTCTTTCGAAGTGGAAGAGGGGCATATTTACGGCCTTTTGGGACCGAACGGTGCCGGTAAATCCACGACCATGAACATTGTAACCGGTTATATTGCACCCAGCAGCGGAGAAGTGTCCGTGAACGGACATATTCTCGGACAGGAAACTTTGGAAGCAAAGAAGTGCATCGGGTATCTTCCCGAGATTCCGCCTTTGTATCCGGATATGTATGTCCGTGAATACTTAAAATTCATTTGCGGCTTAAAACATGTTGCCAAAGAAGACCGCGAAAAAGAAGTGGAAGATGCGATTGAAAAGACCGGTCTGACATCTGTCAGCGACCGTTTAATCCGCAATCTTTCCAAAGGCTACAAACAGCGTGTCGGCATTGCACAGGCCATTATCGGAAATCCAGATATTATTATTCTGGATGAGCCGACCGTTGGTCTTGATCCGCAGCAGATTATCGAAATCCGTGAACTGATTCGATCCTTAAAAGATAAACATACCGTAATCTTAAGTTCGCATATTCTTTCCGAAATTGCGGCTGTTTGCGATGATGTTCTGATGATTGCACACGGAAGAGTGGTTGCAATGGATACCACGGATCATCTTGTTTCCGCGAACGAACATGCGGCACGTACCTTTGAAATTACAGTCAAGGGCGATAAAGACAAAGTTGAGGAAGTGCTTTCCAAGCTTGAGGATATTGTTAAGAACTTAAGCTTTGTTTCCGAAAAGGACGGAAAAGTAATCTTTACGTTTGAAACCGAACGTACCGATGATATCCGCGAGGATGTTTCTTTTGCATTGTCCGATGCAAGGCTCCTTGTTCTTTCCATGAACGAAGAGAAGAAATCCTTAGAGGATACTTATCTTGCCATCATGAAAGATTCCGACGAAAAGTACGAAGAAGAACTTCGTCTTGCCGAGGAAGAGGACGAAGAAGACGATGATGGAGATGAGGACGAAGACGAGGAAAAGGACGAAGAAGATGACGAGGACGAAGATGATTCCGAAGCTGACGACGAGTCCGATGAAGAGAAGGAGGAAGAGTAAAGATGCTTACGATTTATTTAAAGGAGCTTCGCAGCAATTTTAAATCCTTCTTCGGATGGCTGTTTCTGGCAGTATATACTTTCTTTTGCTCCTTATACTTTGTAATTTACAATATTATGAACGGAAGTCCGTATCTTTCATCTACGGTATCTTCCCTTGTAGTAATTCTGATGTTTGTATTTCCTCTTCTGACCATGAGAATTCTTGCGGAAGAGAAAAAATTAAAGACCGATCAGCTTCTTTTGACATCACCGATTAAGATTTCGTCGATTATTATCGGCAAATTCTTATCTCTTGTTACCATGATGTTAATCGCATCATTGGTATTGCTTGTCGGACTTTTGATTATGTCGTTCTACGGAACGATTCCGGTTGCGGAAAACCTTCTTGCAATCCTTGCGCTGATTTTACTCGGCTCCATGTTTGCGGCAATCGGTCTGTTCTTATCATCCGTAACGGAGCATCAGTTTGTGGCGGCGATTCTTACGTACGGCGCATTTATCTTTATCATGCTGATTCCTTCCGCTTTGCAGATTTTCTTTGCATCGAACAAAGTGGTTTCAACGATTGCCAAGGCGATTGATTTCCTTGCACCGTTTGACAAGCTTTTAACCGGTATGATCAATGCGGCGGATATTTTCCGTATTCTTTCGATTATTGCAGTGTTCCTGCTTCTTGCGGCAAGAGTATTCGGAAAGAGTTCCCTGCAGCTTGCGCTTGTGGGCCCGAAGAAATTCTGGCTTTCTTCCATTGGACTTCTTGCAATTGTTGTAGCAATCATCGGCGCGAATATCGGTGCAAATTATATCCCGGTAAAATACATTCAGTACGATGCCACCAAGACAGGATATTATACATTAACCAAGGAAACCAAAGAACTTTTGAAGAATCTTGATGAGGATGTTACGATTAACGTTCTGACCGATAAGAATCTTGCGGATAATGCACTGAATCTTTATCTGGAACAGTATGAAGCGGCATCTCCTCATGTAAAAGTAAAATACCGTTCTAACAAAACGGAACCGAATTTCTATATGGCTTATACCGACACGGCTCCCTCTTCGGGAAGTGTGATTATCACAAAGGGCGAGAAGAGCAGAATCGTGGATGCCGGAAATTATTACATCCAGGAAATCAACTATCAGACCTATTCCTACGAAACCACGGGTGTGGATATCGAAGGACAGATTACTGCCGCAATCGGCGCATTAATGGACGGAACGGAGTATAAGGTTTACTTTATCGAAGGTCATAACGAACTTGCGCCTACGGATGCAATGATTGACCGTATGCAGAAAGCCGGATTCTCTTATGAAACCATTAATCTTATGACTCTGGATGCGGTACCGGAAGATGCGAGCGCTGTTGTCGTTAACGGCCCGAATTCCGATTTTTCACAGGATGATGTGAAGAAGATTCAGGCATACATCGACAAGGGCGGAGCAGGATTCTTCCTTGCCGCAGCTCCGGTTCTGGAGACCAAGAATTATAACGGACTTCTTTCTTCCTACGGCGCAACCATCGTGGAAGGAACCGTATACGAAAAGAATGTAAATTACAATTTCCAGGGTGAAGGCTTCTATCTGGTATACCTTCCCGTGGCACATTCGATTACGAACAAGAATTATTCCGGCAGACGTCCGAGTCTTCTCGTGGAAGGCATGGGCTTCATCCTTCCGGAAGAAGAGGACGTAAACTTAATCTGCGAGCCTTTATTCAATTCTTCCGACACGGCAGTTGCTTACAAAACGAACGATCAGGGTGAAGTCATGACCGAGGAAGATGTTGAGGAAGGCCCCTTCACAATGGGATTCTACGCGGAAAAAATAACGGATGATGCAGTCGGAAGAGTAACCATCATCGGATCCCCGTTATTCCTGTACGATGTATTCGATGCAGCTACCGCAAATGCAAACAGCGATATCTTTATCGGAGCATTAAAATACAGCTGCAACATGAATCTTACGGCAACCGTTCCCGAGAAGAGTTATGAACTTCCGAGCCTCTTTGTATCACAGGGCGTTGCGCTTTTGTATGCGGCATTGCTTGTAATCATTCTGCCTCTTGCGGAAATCATTGCAGGTATCGTAATTGTAATCTTAAGAAGACGAAAATAAGTAAAAAGAATCGAGGACAATCACATGTCAAAAATCAGAACAAGATTTGCTCCTTCCCCCACGGGAAGAATGCATGTCGGAAATTTAAGAACCGCTTTGTATGCCTATCTGATTGCAAAGCATGAAGGCGGCGATTATATCCTTCGAATCGAGGATACCGACCAGGAACGTTATGTGGAAGGTGCCGTGGATATTATCTACAGAACACTTGCCAAAACCGGTCTGGTTCACGACGAAGGTCCGGATAAGGACAAGGGTGTTGGTCCCTATGTTCAGTCCGAACGCCAGAAGAGCGGCATCTACATGACTTATGCAAAGATGCTTGTGGACAAGGGAGAAGCATATTACTGTTTCTGCGATAAAGAAAGACTTGCCACTTTAAACAAAACCATCACGCTCGAGGACGGCAGCACCAAGGAAATCAATGTATATGACAAGCATTGTCTGCATTTGTCCAAAGAAGAAGTGGAAGCGAATCTTGCAGCCGGTAAGCCTTTCGTTATTCGTCAGAACAATCCGACCGAAGGAACCACAACCTTCCATGATGAGATTTACGGTGACATTACCGTTAATAACGATGAACTGGACGATATGATTCTGATCAAGTCCGACGGATACCCGACCTATAATTTTGCAAACGTTGTGGACGACCATTTGATGGGGATTACGCATGTCGTAAGAGGAAATGAATACCTGTCTTCCTCACCGAAATACAATCGTCTGTACGATGCATTCGGCTGGGAAGTTCCGGTATATGTTCATTGCCCGTTGATTACCGATGAGAATCACCAGAAACTTTCCAAGCGTTGCGGTCATTCTTCCTACGAGGATCTGCTGGAACAGGGCTTTGTGAACGAAGCAATCGTAAACTTTGTGGCACTTCTCGGATGGAGTCCTTCGGATAACGAGGAGATCAAATCCCTGCCGCAGTTGATCGAAGCATTCGATTATCATCACATCAACAAATCGCCGGCGGTATTTGATTATACCAAGTTAAAATGGATGAACGGCGAATACTTAAAAGCCATGGATTTTGACAGATTTTATGAAATGGCCGAGCCGTATTTAAAAGAGGTCATCAAAAGAGATCTTGATTTAAAGAAAATCGCGGCAATGGTAAAGACCAGAATCGAAATCCTGCCGGATATTAAAGATTTAATTGATTTCTTCGAAGAAGTTCCCGAGTACGACAGTGAAATGTACGTACACAAAAAGATGAAAACAACGAAGGAATCGTCCTTACAGGTATTAAAAGAAATCCGTCCGGTTCTGGCGGAATTCGACAATTATACAAACGATGCGTTATACGAACTCTTAACGAAGTTTGCGGCCGAAAAAGAGTATAAAAACGGTGCGGTATTATGGCCCGTTCGTACGGCTCTTTCCGGCAAGCCGATGACTCCCTGCGGAGCAACCGAGCTTTTGGAAGTTCTCGGAAAGGAAGAGTCCTTATCCAGAATCGATAAGGCAATCGAAAAATTATCGAGTGAAGGCTGATGAACATCAGCTCGCCGCGATACATCACGGGACCGGACCGGCACTTGTTACCGCCGGTCCCGGAAGCGGCAAAACCTTCGTACTTACGCATCGTATTCAGTATCTGATTGATCATCTCGGGGTTTCACCCGAACAAATCCTTGTTTTGACATTTTCAAAGAAAGCAGCCGCCGAAATGGAAGAGCGGTTTGGTATATTGTGCCCGAAAGTAGGAAAAAGCGTTACATTTGGGACGTTTCATTCGGTGGCGTACCGGATTCTGGGCAGATTTGACCGTTCCGGATTCAGAATGCTTACGGATGAAGAGCGAATCCAATTTATGTTCGAAACTCTCGAAAAGATTGTAAAAAGTGCTGATTTAGGTTACTTGTTAAATACACCCGAATTTGCGGAAGAAATTTTAAGGGAACTGTCCATATGTAAAGCGAAAGGACTGCCGATTGAAGCATATTCTTCGGATATTATTCCGAAAGAAGTATTCATACGGATCATAAAGCATTATGAAACATTTAAGAATAACCGAAAAGGGATGGATTACGAAGATTTATTGATTCGCGCCAGAGATTTGCTGTTAAACTCGAAAGAAGTTTTAAATCATTTGCAGAACCGATATCGATTTTTGCTGATTGACGAGTTTCAGGATATCAATCAGATTCAGTACGAGATTTGTTATATGATTGCGGACTTACACCGGAATATTTTTGCGGTCGGTGACGACGATCAGGCGATTTATGCGTTTCGCGGGTCAAATCCGGCTTTTATGAAGAGATTTTTACTGGATTATAAGGACTGTAAAAGATTTGAACTGAATATGAATTACAGAAGCCGAAGAGAGATTGTTGAAATCGCAGGAAGGCTGATTGCAAAAAATAAGAACAGGATTACGAAGCAGATAAAATGTAATGAGCCGGTTTTGCCAACAAACCGCGGTACTGTAACAAGAAACGTTTTCCCGACCAAAAGAGCCCAGTATGAAGAAATCATCAGCCTGATATCGGAGTCCGGGCCAAAAACGAATAAAACACCGGTCAAAACGGACAGCATCTGTATTCTTTGCCGTACAAATGAGTTTCCGGCATCTTTATTGCGTGCTCTGGAGGATTCAACCCTAAAAGATACCTCCGACAATGTGCAAATCATGACCATGCATGCCTCGAAAGGGCTGGAATTCGATACCGTGATTCTGCCGGATTTAAACGAAGGAAATGTCCCGAGTCCGCACAGTTCACATACTGCGGAGGAAATCGAAGAGGAGAGAAGGCTTCTTTATGTGGCTATGACGCGTGCAAAGAAGCATTTATACCTGTTTTCGGTCAAAAATAAAACGGAACGGATAGCTCCGTCCCGTTTCTTAAAAGATTGTCGTCTGAAGTTTTCGGATCTTCGAAGATTTATTCTGCATCGTCATCGATGATTTCGTCAAATTCCTGCGTATCGAGGAATTCTTCGAATGCATCGGAGACTGCTTCGTAAACATCATCGTCGTCGATGAATTTTAATTCCGGTTCAGCACTTTCATTGTCCGGATCTTCCACGTATTCATAGAACCATACCTCGCCGAATGCCTCATCTTCCTCATCCAGCATGGGAAGAAGAGCGATATAATCCTTTTCGTTTACGGTAAGAATCGTGATAATCGCACAATTGACGCTGCTTCCGTCTTCCAATTCAAGTTCAACGGTAATATCTTCTTCGTTTTCCAGTAATTCTTCGTCGTTTGCCATACATCCAATCCCCCAAAGGTATTATTTTGTATTATTTTACCAATTTCGCCGATAAATTGCAATCTTAGATTCTGTTGGGTTTTTTCGTGCTACTTTACATTGAATGTGCTGATGAAATGTGGTAAAATTGTTAAGCTGATTATTTTGGCATATTATGGGCAAAAGGATAAAAGATGGGCGATTTTAAAGTAAAAAAAGGGAATACGTTTCCTCTCGGTGTCTCGCTTACAAGCGACGGCGCTCAGTTTTCCATGGTTAATACCACGGAGGAAGAGGGCGGAATTGTCCTGATTTCCAAAGCCAATCCGAGAATCCGTAACCGGATACCGTTTCCGAAATGCGGCAGAATGGGAAATATTTCTTCCATGATTGTGGAAGGAATCTCTTTTGATGACTGGGCATACAAATTTTACGAGGGTGATTCGGAATATGTGGATCCGTACTCGTTAAAAATCCTCGGAAACGAGAAATTCGGCGTAAAGAACGACGAAGAATACGATTTGTTCTCCGATTACGATTCCGAAGAATTCGACTGGGGAAACGACAGAGTCCTTTGTACGCCTTTCTCCGAAAGCATTCTTTACCTTTTGCACGTGCGTGGATTTACAGGGCATTCTTCTTCGAAAGTGAAGCATCCCGGCACATTTGCGGGTATTGCGGAGAAAATCCCTTACCTGAAGGAACTCGGCATTACCGGCCTTGAGATTTTGCCCTGCTATGAATTCGAAGAATACAGAAAACCCGAGACGGTGAAAAAGTCTGCGGACTATGATTATAAATCCGATCCTTTCGGCAAAAAAGTGAATTTCTGGGGATTCCAGAAAGGATATTATTTTGCACCGAAGGCTTCGTATGCGGCATCCGGCAATCCCTGCACAGAAATGAAAGAACTTGTCAAAAGTCTTCATGAGGCGGGAATCGAAGTGATTATGCAGCTTTATTTCCCGGATGATACGAAGGGCGGAATGATTCAGGATGTCATTCGTCACTGGGTAATGCGTTACCATATCGACGGATTCCATTTAAAAGGCAATAAGATTCCGATTACGCTCCTTGCAACGGACCCGCTTCTTGCCAATACAAAACTGTTTTACGACTATATTCCGGATTCGGAAATTTATGCAATGAACGCAAAGCCGAAATACAAGAATCTTTGTGTTTATTCGGACGAATACATGTACCAGATGCGCAAGTTCTTAAAAGGCGATGCGGATATGCTGCAGGAGTTCGTAAGACTGGAGAAACGCATTCCGGAGCGTACCGGAACCGTGAACTTTATCACGAGTTATTACGGATTTACGTTAAACGACCTTTATTCGTATGATACAAAGCATAACGAGGCAAACGGCGAAGAAAACCGCGACGGCTGCAATTCCAATTATTCCTGGAACTGCGGCGCGGAAGGCAAAACCAAGAAAAAGACGATTCTTGCCCTTCGTGAACGTATGGTAAAGAATGCTCTCGTTACTTTGCTTTTAAGTGCGGGAACACCGATTATCACCGCCGGCGACGAGTTCCTGAATTCACAGAACGGAAACAACAATGCGTACTGTCAGGATAACGAAGTCGGATACGTAAACTGGAATACGACGAAGAGTGCACTGGAGATTCTTGATTTTACAAAAGAACTGATTGCATTCCGTAAGGCGAAGACCTTCCTGCAGTTAAAGGAAGAGCTTACGATGCTTGATCATGTAAGCTGTGGCTTCCCGGATCTTTCCTTCCATCAGGAAGAAGCGTGGAAAATCGATTTATCCGGCGATAAGCGTCATATCGGAATGATGTTTACGGAACTTACACAGGCGAAGAAAGAAAAAGAAACGGCTTTAACGGTCGGAACCAGATGTACAAAACTTTACTATGTTGCTCTTAACATGCACTGGGAAGAGAAAGTTTTCTCCATGCCGAATCTGATTAAGAAAGCCAAATGGAATCTGCTTCTGACGACCGGAGACGAAGGAAAGAAGGAAGAGGCGGATGGCCAGATCCATCTGACGGTTCCCGGACGAACGATTGTGATTTACGAAGCAAAGTAGCGGTTATTAAACAAAAACTGCTTATAACAATCATATGATGATTGCCATAAATTTAATGAAAGTGAGATTAGTACCATGATGAACGACAAAAAGATTCTGTTTTCCGGAATGCAGGCAACCGGCTCCTTAACGCTCGGAAATTATCTCGGAGCATTGAAGAACTGGTTAAACCTTTGCGACGATTACGAGTGCTTTTACTCGGTAGTAGATCTTCATTCCATTACGGTTCGACAGGACCCGGCAGAACTTCGAAAGAAAGCAAGAAATCTTTTAATGCTTTATATTGCGGCAGGTCTGGATCCCGAAAAGAACTGCATTTATTATCAGTCCCATGTCAGCGGACATGCGGAACTTGCATGGATTCTCAACTGCTTTACCTATATGGGCGAATTAAACCGCATGACGCAGTTTAAGGATAAATCCGCAAAGCATGCGGACAATATCAATGCGGGACTCTTTACGTATCCCGTACTGATGGCATCGGATATTTTACTTTATCAGACGGATGTGGTTCCGGTCGGAAAAGACCAGCTTCAGCATCTGGAACTGACCAGAGACATAGCGATTCGTTTCAATTCCATTTACGGTGACGTATTTACCGTACCCGAACCGTATCTCGGAAAAGCCGGAGCGAAAATCATGTCCTTACAGGATCCGACCAAGAAAATGTCCAAATCCGACGAGAACCCGAATGCGAGCATTTACTTAACGGATGACCGTGATACCGTAATTCGCAAATTCAAACGTGCGGTAACCGATTCCGAAGCAAGAATTCATTACTGTGAAGAACAGCCCGGTGTATCCAACCTGATTGAAATTTACGGTGCGGTTACCGGAAAGACCTTTGAAGAAGTCGAAAAAGAATTCGAAGGCAAGGGTTACGGTGATTTTAAACTTGCCGTAGGCGAGGCGGTAGCAGACCTCTTAACACCGCTTCAGACAAGATTTAACGAGCTTTCTCAGGATAAGGCTTATATCGATAAGATTATCAAAGAAAACGGCGAAAAAGCGGATTATTATGCAACCAAGACGCTTCGCAAGGTACAGAAGAAAGTCGGCTTCCCCGAGAGAATCCGCTGAGTCGTATCGTTTTTTCAACCCGAATAAATTCGTTAAAAGGGGCATTTATGAATAAGATGCTTGCGGACTTGCAGGAGTTCGTATTCGAAATCAATAAAAACTACCGTGACAAAACGGCCTATCGTTATATCGAGAACGATCGCATTGTCGATAAAAGTTTCGCTGATTTAACGAGGGATTGTTTTGCTGTGGCAACTTGGCTGAAAAACTACGGATTAAAAGGGGATAAGGTCGCCATTATCGGCGGAACTTCGTATCCCTGGATCGTTACGTTTTTGGCGTCAGCCATCGGCGGAAACGTTGTCATTCCGATTGATAAAATGCTTCCGGAAGAAGAGATTCTTCACCTTTTAAAAGAAGGCGAAGCGCGCGTTGTTTTCGTATCCGAAGAATTCGAACCGTGGATGAAAGACATTCGCGAAACAATCGGAGAACAGGGCGATGTATACAGTTTTTCCGGTACGACTTACCGCGAAATGCTGCGTACGGAACGTGAGAAGATTCCCAAAGTAAAGCCCGAAGATCCCTGCCTTTTGCTGTTTACATCCGGTACAACCGGAACCGGAAAAGGTGTATTGATTTCCCATAAAAACATCGTGGCAAACATTAACGAGATTTACCGCATGGATTATGGCAGGGAAGTGGCCGGAGATCCCGTGGTAATGAGTGTTCTGCCGATTTATCATACATTTGAATTAACCGTCGGTAACCTGGGTATTCTTTATACCGGTACCACAATCTGTATCAACGACAAGCTTGAAAATGTCGTAGAAAATTTAAAGCGTTTTAAACCTTCCGTAATGGTAGTGGTTCCCGCAATTGCGGAACTGATTTACAAAAAAATCATGGAAGCCACCAAAACGCCGAAGAACAAACGTAAAGTCAAATTCGCAAAAAGAATGGACAATACGCTTGGTAAAATCAACATTGATGCCAGAAGATCTTTATATAAACCGATTTATGAGGCGTTCGGAGGAAATCTTACTACAATTGTAGTCGGAGGAAGTGCGCTTCGCCCCGAAATCGCGAAGACGCTCGATGAATTCGGATTCCATATCTATCAGGGATACGGCATGACCGAATGCGCGCCCTTGATTGCGGCCAATTATCCCGGCAATGACAGAATCGGGTCGGTCGGAAAACCGGTTTCCTACATGAATGTGAAAATCGTCAACGAAGAAATCCTTCTTCGCGGCGACGGCGTCATGCTTTCTTACTACAATAATCCGGAAGAGAACAAGAATGAGTTTGCAGGCGGGTGGTTCCGGACCGGAGACCTCGGTTATATCGATAACGAAGGTTATTTATACATTACCGGACGTGCCAAGAACTTAATCATTCTCGATAACGGTAAGAATATTTATCCGGAAGAGATTGAGGGTTATCTTTTGAAAATTCCCGGCGTAAAAGATGCGTTTGTTTATGAGGACGTTGGTAAAATCTCCGCACTGATTGTTCCGGAATCCATGAAGGAAGCAACCATCCGCGAGATTAAAAGCGGAATTCGCGAACTGAATGACAAAGTTCCCGCATACAAGCGTGTGGTAGGCCTTTCTTTCCGCCCTTCGGATCTTCCGAAAACCACGACCTTAAAGACAAAACGAAATGAAGTCTTAAAGTGGATTAAAGAAAAGAACGAGGAAAAGAAAGCGGAATACATTGCACCGACAACGGCAGAGCAGAAGCGCCTTGTGGTTGCCATGGAGCAGGTCCTTCATGTGACGAAAATCGGAATTAAGGACGATTTCTTCGAACGCGGCGGCGATTCCATGTCCGCACTCGAATTTGCCACGATTATCGGCGTTCAGGCGCAGGATATCTACGAATATCCCACGGTTGAACTGTTGGAAGAAATGATTCTGAACAGTCAGTCCGTCGAGAATACCGAAGAGACGAAAGTCGACGTAAACGAACTGATTCGTCACAACAACGATTTAATCGTAAGCACGGAACCGCAATGTGTATTGCTGACCGGTGCGACCGGATTCCTGGGTGCACATATTTTAAGAGAACTTTTACAGAAAAATCTCAAGGTGGTATGTCTTGTAAGAAACGTGGATAAACTGCGTCCCACCTTACGTGCTTATTTCCCGAAAGAGTACGAATCGTTTTCTTATAAAACCGTGAAGGGAGACATTGAACTTCCGAGATTCGGACTCAGTGATACGGAATACGAGGTTTTGTGCAACAGAGTGGACATGGTATTCCATGTGGCAGCCAATGTGCATCATGCCGGACATTATGAGGATTTTGAACGCTCGAATGTTTTGGGAACACAGCATGTCATCGATTTTTGCGTGGATGCGAATGCAGTGCTGCAGCATACTTCCACGGCAAGTGTCAGCGGCTCGGGTACGGTGGAAATTAAAAATGCCGATGCCAAATTCGATGAATTCACTCTGGATATCGGACAGAAATATACCCAGAATGTGTATATTCATTCCAAATACAAATCCGAAGAACGTGTTCTTCTTGCAAGAGAGAACGGACTTCGGGCGAATATTTTCCGTATCGGCAATCTTACCTGGCGTATTTCGGACGGTAAATTCCAGATCAATGCGGATGATAACGGCTTCCTCGAGAGATTAAAAGGTATTCTGAAGGTTCGTTTGTATTCGAATGAAATTGCGGATTATCCGATTGATTTTACACCGGTGGATGAATGCGCGAAAGCATATGTTTTACTGGCTTTGAACCACCATGTGAATAATATTTACAACCTTTACAATCCGAATATTTACAATATCGAACAGCTTAGCAAGAAGTTTATGCTTCATGCAAAACGTGTGCCGAGAGAATTGTTTGAAAAGAGTCTGCGCGAGCAGATTCATGATAAGAGCGTTATGGTTTTATCCTTCTATAACGCGATTGCGTCCTCATCGAAGAATATTCCGATGAGTAACGAATATACAAACGCAGAACTGAACAAACTCGGTTTTAAATGGAGTAAAATCGGGCTTTCCTACCTTCGTTTTGTAAAAGGATTTATCAAACTTTAAAAATCATCTGAAAGGCTGCAAAACAGCATGAGAATCGGTATTGATGTCGGCTCCACCACCATTAAATGCGTGGTTCTGGACGAGAACAATCAAATCATTCATAACAGTTATGAGCGTCATTTTGCCATGATTACCGAAAAGACCAGGGAAGTCATGGAAGGGCTTATTGAGAAATTCGACATTCAGGAACCTGTGTATCTGTCGATTTCCGGATCCGCCGGAATGGGACTTGCGCAGAATGCCGGAATTCCTTTTATTCAGGAAGTGTATGCAACCAAAGTGGCGGTGGCAAACCGTCTTCCCGAAACGGACTGTGTCATCGAACTCGGTGGCGAGGATGCCAAGATTCTTTTCTTAAAAGGCAATCTGGAAGTCCGTATGAACGGTACCTGCGCAGGCGGTACCGGTGCTTTTGCCGACCAGATGGCATCTTTGATGAATATCACCGGAGATGACATGAACGATCTGGCCGAAAAATCGGATAAAATCTATTCCATCGCATCCCGTTGCGGCGTTTTTGCAAAGACAGACATTCAGCCGCTTTTGAATCAGGGCGCGAGAAAAGAAGATATTTCCGCAAGTATTTTCAAGGCTATCGTAAACCAGACCATTACAGGTCTTGCACAGGGACACCCGATTGAAGGCAATATCGTATATCTGGGCGGACCTTTGACCTTTATGTCCTATCTTCGCAAGAGCTTCGACGAAGCTTTGCATTTAAAGGGAACCTTACCGCAGGATTCCCTTCTTTTTGTGGCTTTGGGTGCCGCATATTACGCAACCGAACCGGTGGATTTAAAAGAAGCGGTAAAGGTAATCGGACAGAAGAAGGAATTCTCTGCGGAATCCGCGCTGGATCCTCTGTTTAAAGATAAAGCCGAATATGATGCGTTTCTGGAACGCCACAGCAAAGCAACGGTTGTAAAAAGAGAAGATTTTAACCCCGAAAGCGGAGAGGAAGTCTTCCTCGGAATCGACTCCGGTTCCACCACTTTAAAGCTTGTTCTGATTGACCGGGAAGGCCGGATTTGCTATTCGCGTTATACATCAAACGGCGGACGTCCGATTGACGTTGTCGTGGAACTTTTAAAAGAAATGTACGAGAAGTATCCTTCGTTAAAGGTAACGCGTGCGGCGGTTACCGGTTACGGCGAGGAAATGATGAAATCCGCGCTCGGCATTGACTTGGGAATCGTGGAAACGGTTGCCCATTTTACGGCTGCAAAGTTTTTCCTTCCCGATGTGGAATTTATTATCGACATCGGCGGACAGGACATGAAATGCTTTAAAATCCGAAACGGCGCGATTGACAATATTTTCTTAAACGAAGCGTGTTCCTCGGGTTGCGGATCTTTTTTACAGACTTTTGCACAGTCATTGGGATATCCGATTGACGAATTCGCAAAAATCGGTCTGTTCGGTAAATCTCCCGTGGATCTGGGTTCAAGATGTACCGTATTCATGAATTCTTCGGTAAAGCAGGCGCAGAAGGAAGGCGTATCCGTGGAAGATATTTCCGCAGGCCTTTCCTACAGTGTTGTTAAGAATGCGCTTTACAAGGTTATTCGTGTGCATACCGCAAAGGAACTCGGCGAACGAATCGTGGTTCAGGGCGGAACCTTCTTAAACGACGCAGTTTTGCGTGCATTTGAAAAAGAGCTCGGTGTAAATGTTATCCGTCCCGATATCGCAGGTATGATGGGCGCATACGGCGCAGCGCTCTATGCAAAAGACAGCAAAGTCAGTGCGGAAGAAAGCGCAAGCCTGATTACCAAAGAAGAGCTGGATGCGTTTACGTATGAAACCAAGAGCATTAACTGTAACGGTTGCAACAATCATTGCAATTTAACGGTCAATACATTCCCCGGCGGACGCAAATTTATCGGCGGAAACAAGTGCGAAAAGCCGGTTACGAAGAAATCGGCGGACAATTCGCTGAATCTGTATGAATATAAAATCCAGTATTTTAAGGATTTACTGGGGAATGCAGCCAATAAGGCCGATGTGCAAAGCACCTGTTCGTCATCAAAGAAGACCGTCGGTCTTCCTTTGGCGCTCAACATGTACGAGATGTTCCCGTTCTGGCATGCGCTGTTTACGAATCTCGGTTATGAAGTAAAGATTTCCGGTTTCTCAAACCGTGCGATGTATATCAAAGGACAGGGCACCATCCCTTCGGATACGGTATGTTTCCCGGCTAAAATGGTTCACGGGCACATCATGCAGCTGATCGAAGAGGAAGTGGATTATATTTTCTTCCCCTGCCTGACGTTTAATTTTAACGAAAAGCGCGGTGAGAACCATTATAACTGTGCGGTAATCGCAGGTTATCCCGAGGTAATCAAAGTAAATATCCGTGATTTCGGCAAATCCAAATATGTCTGTGAATATTTAGGACCGCATAATCCGGCGCATTTTGAAAAATGCATGTATGACCTGATTAACAAAGAATTCGAGCCGGCTTCCAGGAAGGAAGTAAGCAAAGCAGTGGAAGCGGCGTATGTGGCTTACGATAAATACATGAAAGCGGTTGCAAATAAAGCGGATGAAATTATCGAATCCGCCAGAGAACAGGGCAAGAAGATTGTCTGCCTTGCAGGAAGACCGTATCATACGGATCCGGAGATTAACCATGGAATTCATAAACTGGTTGCGGAACTCGGATTTGCCGTTGTAAGCGAAGATTCCATCAGCTTAAAGATGAAGAACTTAAAACTGAATCTTCGGAATCAGTGGACCTATCATGCGAGACTGTTCTCGGCGGCCGGATATATCACAACTCAGCCGGATATGTATCTGGTACATCTGGTTTCCTTCGGCTGCGGCCTGGATGCAATTACGACCGATGAGGTTCGCAGCATCCTCGAATCCGAAGGACATCTGTATACGCAGATTAAAATCGATGAGGTTACCAACCTCGGTGCGGTTAAAATCCGCTTAAGAAGTCTTCTTGCCGCGATCAAACAGGCGGAAGACGCAAAAAACAATCAGTAGATTTAAGAAACGCAAAGGATAGTTATGGAAAGCGTTACTCTGAAACAATACAAAAAAAGAGTTGAATACAGCCTGAAAATGAAACGGGAGAAATATACCATTCTGATTCCGGAAATGGCGCCGCTTCATTTTCGCTTAATCAAGCCGATTCTCGCACGCGACGGATATAATACCGCATTGATGGGCGATGAAGGGCCGGAAGTACTTAAAAAAGGCCTGCAGTACGTTCATAACGATATCTGTTATCCCTGCCTTTTGATTACCGGTCAGATGCTGACCGCAATGGAAAGCGGCAAATACGACCCGAACAAGGTTGCCATGATGATTACCCAGTCGGGCGGCGGATGCAGGGATTCAAACTATATCAACCTGATGCGCAAGGCATTTGAAAAGGCCGGATATCCGAATGTGCCGTTTATTTCCGCAAATACCTGGTTTATGGAGTATAACAGCGGCGTTCTGATGCGATTTTCCACACTGTTTATGGCAGTGGCCGGAATGGTTTACGGCGATTTTCTTATGATTCTCGGCAATCAGGTTCGTCCGTATGAGAATCACAAGGGTGATACCGATGCGCTGATTGACTCCTGGATCAATAAGCTGATTGACCAGTTTGAACACGGCAGAGGATATACCAGGAAAGCCATGCGAAAGAACCTGCATGCGATGGGAGAGGATTTTACAAAGATCGAAAAGACTTTGACTCCCAAGGTCAAGGTGGCAATCGTCGGGGAATTGTTCCTAAAATATTCGATTCCCGGTAACAATCACTTAGAAGAGTTCCTTGTATCGCAGGATTGCGAATACTACATGCCGAGTATGCTCGGCTTCGGTGTATACAAAACCAACGGCGCTTTGGAAGAGTTAAAGAAATTCGGCGGAAAGCCGCTTAAACATCTTACGATGGAAATCGCCATGAAATGGTACTTCGGAATCGAAGACCTTCTGATTTCCGCCATAGAAGAATTTCCGGAGTTTACCGCACCGGAGCGTGTCCGCGATCTGATGAAGCGTTCCGAAGGCATTCTCGATATCGCAAACAGCATGGGAGAGGGCTGGTATGTAGCAGCCGAAATCCTGGAATTTGCGGAACACGGTTATGAAAACATTGTCTGCGTGCAGCCGTTCGGATGTCTGCCCTGTCATGTGGCCGTAAAAGGCGTACTGAACAAAGTTCGTCAAATCAATCCGAAGGTTAATGCGGTTGATATCGAATACGATCCCGGTGCGACAAAAGTAAACCAGGAAAACCGTATAAAACTGATGCTTGCCGTGGCCAAGGAAAACCTTGAAAACGAAAATCGTTAAATATAGGGCATTAAAGCCTTGAAATCATTGACAGTTTATAGGTTATTTTTTATAATTATTCTGTGTGTTTTTGTGTGTAAAATCCATATTTTGCACAAATCATCATAAAACATTTTGTGGAGGAGAATATGGGGGAATTGAATGAAAAATATCCTCTGGCGTTGCCTGTTGGAACAGTTCTTGCCGGACAGTATGTAATTCAGAAGGTTCTGGGCCAGGGCGGCTTCGGAATCACTTATGCTGCAGTGGACCATAAGGACGGAAGAAAAGTTGCCGTAAAGGAATTCTTCCCGGACAGCATGGCAACCAGAACAAATGCCACAACGGTTACTCCTTTCTCGGGAGAACGCGGCGATTCTTACCAATACGGTAAAACCTGCTTCCTGAAAGAAGCGGAGACTCTGGCACAGTTTATCGGAAACGAAAACATCGTGCGCATTCACAGCTATTTCGAAGAATACGGAACGGCCTATTTCGTAATGGACTTCGTGGAAGGAACTTCCTTTGACCAGTACATTCGCGAACGCGGCGGAAGGATTTCCTTTGAAGATGCAAAGAAAATTCTGGTTCCCATCATGGACGCACTTGCTGTAGTTCACAGCAAGGGCATTATTCACCGTGATGTAACACCGGATAATATTTATATTACAAAAGAGGGCGTTGTAAAACTTCTTGACTTCGGTGCCGCAAGATATTCCCTCGGTGATAAGAGCCGAAGCCTTGACGTTGTATTAAAGCACGGTTTTGCTCCGAAGGAGCAGTACACCCGTCACGGCAAACAGGGCCCTTACACGGACGTTTATGCACTCGGTGCAACCTTCTATTATGCCATGACCGGAAAGCGTCCGCCCGATTCCGTAGAACGTCTGGATGAAGACGATCTCGTTCCTCCCAGCGCGCTCGGCGTATCGATTGATGCCGCATCGGAAGATGCAATTCTGAAGGCATTGGCTGTTCAGGCATCCGATCGTTATCAGAACATGAATCAGTTTAAACAGGGATTACTCGGTGCATCCGGCGCTGTCGGTGCAACCGTAGCCGGAGCAGCGGTAGCGGGAGCAGCTGCAGCCGCAGCGGCAACACCTGTTCAGCAGACATATTTTACGGCTCCTGCAGCGACTCCTGTCGCACCCGCAGCTCCTGTAGCACCCGCGCAGCCTGTTGGAGCAACAGCAGCAGCACCTGTAGCGCCTGCACAGCCTGTCGGAGCGACCACTGCCGCAGCTGCACAGCCCGTAATGCCGAGCCGGCAGATTACGCCGTCTCAGCAAATTACTCCTTCACAGCAGATTGCGCCGTCTCAGCAGATTACGCCGTCTCAGCAGATTACGCCGAGCCAGCAGATTCCGGCATCCGGATCCGCACCCGTAGGTCAGACCGTGGCAAGTTCCGCAGCAGCTCCTTACGGTGCAACACAGGGAGTACAGCCTTCCGCATCCGCTCAGCCTGAAAAGAA
>CADCOL010000055.1 GCA_902803015.1 uncultured Lachnospiraceae bacterium
AGAAGAGGCAGAAGAAAAAAACAACGTTACAGAACTCAGTGATGAGCTTAAGAAGGCTATCGATTCCGTCGTGGCAGCATCACACGAGTCGCTGGAAAAAGGGGAATAAAAAGCGCGAATGCCGTCAGCCTGGCATTCGGAGGAATTGGATTAGGAGAAACTGTTGATGAAAAAAATCCTCGTAATTACAAACCGGTTTAAGGATACCGACAATAAGACGACGCAGAGAGTCTGCGATTTTCTTACCTCCATGGATGTGGATGTAACGCAGATCAGTGTGGACCGCAAGGTCCGCATTCTCGGCGCATGGATTCCGGAGGGTGTGGAACTTGCCATCATCCTCGGCGGAGACGGTACCATCATGCAGTTTGCAAGTGAGCTTTCGGAGCATGATATTCCGATTCTCGGAATCAATATGGGACATCTCGGATATCTTGCGGAAGTGGAATCTTCGAATGTGGAGCTTGCTTTAAAACGCGTTTTGGACGGTGAATACACCATTCAGGAACGCATGATGTTAAAGGGCAGCGTTCACAACAAAAAAGGTGAAATAACCGAGAATTATGCATTGAATGACGTTGTCATTACCCGAAGCGGTAAAATGCAAATCATGAGTTTTAACATTTACATTAACGGCAATCTTTTAAAGAGTTACAGCGCGGACGGTATGATTCTTTCCACACCGACGGGCTCGACCGCATACAATCTTTCCGCAGGAGGCCCGATTGTGGATCCCGGCGCGGAGCTGCTTTTGTTTACACCGATTTGTCCGCACACGCTGATGAACAGAAGCATTGTTCTGAAGGCTACGGATAACGTGGAAATCGAAATGCTGGCAACGCATGAAGACGAAAGCGAAGAGATTCTGGAAGCAAACTATGACGGAAACGTTACGGTACGCTTAAGCGCCGGCGACAGAGTCAGCGTTTCGAAAGCGGACAGAATCGTAAGACTGGTTCGTCTCGGCGGAGTAAGTTTCCTCGACACGCTGCACAGGAAACTCAAAGAGAGCTAAAACCTGAAGGGGAATTCTGACATGAAACAGAAACGACAGCTACGAATTATAGAAATCATACAGCATAACGACATTGAAACGCAGGAAGAACTTGCGGACCGCCTTCGCGAAGAAGGGTTCAGCGTAACGCAGGCCACGGTTTCGAGGGATATTCGCGAGCTGAATCTTTCCAAGGTTCCCGGTGCAAACGGAAAACAGAAATACGCGTATATTTCCAACTCCGGAAGCCATATGTCCGACAAATACGTGCGCATGCTTCATGACGGATTAATCAGCATGGAAACGGCAGGTAACCTGCTTGTTTTAAAGACGGTATCCGGCATGGCAATGGCGGTTGCGGCGGCACTCGATGCGATGCATTTTTCGGAAATCGTCGGAAGCATTGCCGGCGATGATACCATTATGGCAGCGACGAAAACACCCGCCGATGCACAGGCTTTGAAAGACCGAATCAATGAATTTATAAATGCCTCTTTATAACAAAGGGAGGAAAGATGTTACTTTATTTACACGTAAAAAACTATGCACTGATTGATGATGTCGAGGTGGAATTCACCGACGGACTCAATATTTTAACCGGTGAAACCGGTGCCGGCAAATCTGTTTTGCTCGGAAGTATTTCTCTGGCGCTCGGCACGAAAGCAAAATCGGACGTGATTCGTGAAGGCGGGGAAAGTGCCTTTGTGGAATTGCATTTTGCAATCGATAACGATGAACAGCGCAAACTTCTTAATGAACTTGATATCGAGGCGGAAGACGATGTTGTAATTATCAGCCGCAAGATTACGCACCAGCGTTCCGTGGGTAAAATCTGCAATGTTACCGTAAACTCCTCGGACCTGCGTGCGGTGGCGGACCTTTTCTTAGACGTCTACGGTCAGCATGATTATCAGAATCTCTTAAAAGAATCCAAACACATTGATCTACTGGACGGTTACTGTGATGCTTCCATCCGTGATTTAAAGGACGCGGTGGCGGCATCTTACGATTCGTATGCGGAAATCAGGCGTGAACTCGACGGTCTGGAAACCGATGAAAAAGAACGTCAGCGTGAATTGGATATTTTGTCGTATCAGCTTAACGAAATTAAAGCGGCGAATTTAAAACCCGGCGAGGAAGAGGAGTTAAAAGAATACCTGCGTCTTGCCGAAAACGGCGAAAAGATTGCATCCGCGCTCGGAAGAACGAGCATCTGCCTTTCGGAAGACGAGGGGGCACTCGGACAGTTATCCCATGCATTTTATGAGTTAAGACCGGTATCCGGCGTATCCGAAAAGGTGCGTGAATTCGAGGATTCCTTAAGTCAGGCACAGGATATCCTAAAATCCGCAAGCCGTGAAATGCAGGATTATTTAGAGTCCCTGGATTTCGATGAGCAGACTTTAAAAGAGTCGAGAGAACGCTATGATGAAATCTGTTCTCTTATGATGAAATACGGAAAGACAGTTGAAGACGTGCAGAAATACTACAATGAAAAGTCCGCGGAATATGAAAAACTCTGCGATTTCGAACAGTACCGCGATACCCTTGCCGCGAAGTTAAAGAAAGCGGAAGATGTGCTTAAGGCAGACTCTGCGAAATTAACGGATCTTCGTTTGAAAGAAAGCGTTGAATTCGAAGCGGAGATGGCGACGGCTCTGAAAGAGCTTAATTTTAACCATGCCGATTTTCATGTCGAAATTTCTCAAAACGACCACTATACCGCAAACGGTACGGATGTCGTTAAATTCTATATTTCCACAAACCAGGGCGAGAGCCTGAAACCCTTAAACGAAGTTGCCAGCGGCGGCGAGCTTTCCAGAATCATGCTTGCGATTAAGACGTTAAGCGTCGGAGATTTGGTGCATACTTTGATTTTCGACGAGATTGATGCCGGAATCTCCGGACAGACCGCATGGAAAGTGTCCGAACGGTTAGGCCAGCTTGCGCGTGATTTGCAGGTAATCTGCATCACACATCTTCCGCAGATTGCGGCGATGAACGATTCCCATTATGAGATTATCAAAACCGAAGAAAACGGTCACACCACGACGAATGTCAAAGTTTTGAAAGAGTATGAATCCATCGACGAACTGACCAGACTCCTGGGAGGTGCACAGGCATCCGAAGCGGCGAAGAAGAACGCGAAAGATTTGCGTGCGCAGGCGAAAGAAATCAAAAAGCAGTTACGATGAAAAGGGCAATATATGGGGCGGCATCGCTGTTGCTCCTCGGAATTGAAATCATCATAGGATTATATGCATCCGGCTGGGTAAGAAACTATCTGGGGGATGTGCTTGTTGTAATTCTTATCTATACGATTTGCAGAACAATCAGCCCGGAAAAACCGGACCGATGGTTTATTCTTCCGACGGCAATCCTTGTATTTGCTTTTGCGGTGGAATTCCTCCAGTTGTGGGGATTCTGCGACCGGTTCGGAATTACGAATAAACTGTTAAGAATCATTATAGGGACCGGATTTTCCACGATGGATCTGCTATGCTATACAGCCGGAATTATTCCGTGTTATTTGGCGGAGTATTTTATAAAAAGCGGGAAATCTGCAAGAGGGGGACGAAAATGAATTACGGAATCACGGAAGAGGATATTTACAAACAACTTGGCGGGAACTATAAAACAGGAATTATCATACTCGGAATCGCAGCGGTGGTTGTCGGTGCCGGGGGCGGAGTCTGTGCAAAAAATCTCGGTTTTTTGAATGCAGTGACGATTATTTTTCTTTTGCTTTTCGTTGCTGCATTTGTTTTTATGGTGATTCTGATTATTAAAATGTCCTCGGTAAAGACGCACCCGGATATTTTAAGACAGGGTGGAGCGGCAAAACTGGCCGCGCGCATCAACAACGGTTTGCAGAATCCGGTTTACATCGCATATTCCCTCGACAATTCCCATTCGATGGTCACTCTGATTGGCGAGGATTTTATCGTGGCGGGAAATGCATACACGAATCTGATGAACTTAAAAAGCATCCGAAACGTAACGACGACATACATTCCGGAGAGGATTGTGATTTATATCAATAATCCCGCGATGACCGCTGCGTCCCTTGCAGGCGATGCAATCGGCAAAGCGTACTGGGAGTCAAAAGGCTTAAACGAAAATACAAAGTTCGATTAT
>CADCOL010000056.1 GCA_902803015.1 uncultured Lachnospiraceae bacterium
GACAGAATCCTTATGGATATGTCGAAGGTGGACAGGGAAGAATCCACATTCGATCCTGCAAAGGTTTATGATTTTAAACTTGAGCTGACCAAGGATGAGGCAGTATTGCTTTCCTCGAAGGAGATTGCGGAATCCGTTAAATCCGGAAAGAAGAGCGAACTTGAAGTTGCCGTATCCAATATTGACCGTACTTTCGGAACCCTTCTCGGTGCGGAGATTACAAGAAAGCATCCGGAAGGTCTGAAGGAAGATACCATTCGTATCAACTGTACCGGTTCCGGCGGACAAAGCTTCGGCGCATTTGTTCCGAAGGGTCTGACGCTTTCAATCACCGGTGACAGCAACGACTATTTTGGCAAAGGTTTGTCGGGCGGCAAACTGATTGTACATGCTCCCGATGAGGCTAAATACGATCCGAGTGAAAACATCATAATCGGTAATGTGGCCCTTTACGGTGCTACCAGCGGAGAGGCCTATATCGCAGGTATGGCCGGTGAACGATTCTGCATTCGTAACTCCGGCGCAACGGCAGTTGTTGAAGGTGTCGGTGAACACGGATGTGAATACATGACCGGCGGTTGCGTACTGATTCTCGGTACGACCGGTAAGAACTTTGCTGCCGGCATGAGCGGCGGTGTGGCATATGTTCTCGATGAAGAGAATCACCTCTATCGCAACTTAAACAAGCAGCTTGTCAATATGGAAACACCCGCAGCGGAAGATCTGGATAAAATTAAAGACATGCTTACAAAGCATGTTGCCAATACCGGTTCCGCGAAGGGTAAAAAGATACTGGATTCGTTTGACTCCTATGCCGGACATTTCAAGAAAGTCATTCCGGGCGACTATGAGCGCATGATGAAGGCGATTGCGAAATACAACGCACAGGGATTGGAACCCGAAGAATCCAAGTTGGCGGCATTCAACGAAATCATGGCGAGCAAATGATTTAAACAGGAGGCTAGTATGGGTAAAGCTACCGGTTTTTTGGAATATAAAAGAGAAAACGGTCCGGTAATTCCGGAACAGGAAAGAGTGCATAATTTTAAGGAGTTTCATGAAAGACTCTCTTTGGAAGACCAGCGCAAACAGGGCGCACGCTGTATGGATTGCGGTGTTCCGTTCTGCCAGGCAGGCTGCATGCTTGCAGGTATGATGTCGGGATGCCCTCTGCATAATCTTGTGCCCGAACTGAACGATCTGGTGTTCAGAGGATGCATGGAGCAGGCCTATGACAGACTTTCCATGACACATTCGTTCCCGGAATTTACAAGCCGTGTCTGTCCCGCACTTTGCGAAGCTGCATGTACCTGCGGGCTTCATACGGATCCCGTATCCACAAAAGAAAATGAAAAAGCGGTCATTGAGTATGCGTTTGAACATGGTCTCGTAAAAGAGGAAGCACCGGAAGTACGAACCGGAAAGAAAGTTGCCGTTGTCGGAAGCGGTCCTTCCGGACTTGCGGCAGCACAGCTTTTAAACCGCAGAGGACATGAAGTAACGGTATATGAAAGAAGTGACCGTGTCGGCGGATTACTGCGCTACGGTATTCCGAACATGAAACTCGATAAGTCCGTCATCGACCGAAGAGTAAAGATGATGGAAGATGCGGGAGTTAAATTCGAAGTGAACGCAAACATCGGAGCAAACGGTTCCGTGGAGGATCTTCGCAAAGAGTATGACGCTGTTGTTTTGGCATGCGGTGCATCTCATCCGCGTGATATCAATGCACCGGGAAGGGATGCGAAAGGAATTTATTTTGCGGTAGATTTCTTAAAACAGGTAACTAAAACCCTGTTGGACAGCGATTTTAAAGAATATCCTTATGAGTTGGTGAAGGATAAAGATGTCATTGTAATCGGCGGCGGTGATACCGGAAACGATTGTGTGGGTACATCCATCCGTCTCGGTGCAAAAAGCGTGACGCAGCTTGAGATGATGCCGAAACCTTCCGAAACAAGACTTCCGAATAACACCTGGCCCGAATGGCCGAGAGTTTTAAAAACCGACTACGGCCAGGAAGAGGCTATATGGAAATTCGGGGAAGATCCCAGAATCTATCAGACTACGGTAAAAGAGTTTGTAAAGGACGAAGAAGGGAACTTAAAAGAAGTTACGCTTGTTTCCCTGCAATCGAAGAAGGACGAACAAACCGGCCGTATGCAGATGGTGCCCGTGGAGGGCTCCGAAAAAACCGTTCCGGCACAATTGGTTCTGATTGCCGCGGGATTCCTCGGAAGCGAGCAGTATGTCACGGAAGCGTTCGGTGTGGAAACGGATGGCAGGACGAATGTTAAGACCGAAGCCGGTGCACATCGTACCTCCGTGAAAGGGATATATACCGCCGGAGACATGCATATCGGTCAGTCCCTTGTGGTCCGTGCCATTGCAGAAGGCCGTGCGGCTGCAAAAGAAGTGGACGAGGATTTGATGGGATATACGAATTTATAGTGGCAGGTCTGTCCGCTATGTGATACGCTAAATAGGTCGGTGATATCGTAAAACGATGTCCCGGCCTTTTGGAGACTTATAGAAACGGTAACAGATTAACAAACATAAGAGGACAAGAGTATGGATGCTTATGAACTCAGTGAAGTAATGAAATATATCGAGGAGGAGGATGCGAAGTTTATTCGTCTTGCATTCCGTGATGCATTCGGTGTGCAGAAGAATATCTCCGTTATGCCGGGGCAGGTTCCGCGTGCCTTCGAAGAGGGCATTCCGATTAATGCAAGAGAGATTGCGGGATTCGAAAACTGCCCGCACGGTCTTTTGTATTTAAAGCCGGATGCATCGACACTGACGGTTCTTCCCTGGAGACCGGACAGAGGAAAGGTTCTTCGTATGTTCTGCGACTTATATACTCCGGACGGAAAGCCTTTTGAACTCGATACCAGAGTGATTCTGAAGAATGCAATCGAGAAAGCCGAGGAGGCGGGCGTTGTATTTAAGTTCGGCTCCGAAACGGAATTCTATATTTTCAAAAAAGACGAAGAAGGGAATCCGACGAAGGAACCCTATGATGAGGCGGGATATATGGATATTGCGCCTTTGGACCGTTGTGAGAATATCCGTCGTGAGATTTCGCTTACGATTGAGCGAATGGGCTTAACACCGGAACGTTCCCATCATGAACGCGGACCGGGACAGAATGAAATAGATTTCCATTTTGGAAAACCGTTAAAGGCAGCGGATCAGGAAATTACGTATAAAATGGTTGTCAGCACGGTGGCAGACCGTAACGGACTGGTTGCGGATTTTTCACCGATGCCGTTATCGGATAAACCGGGCAACGGATATCACATCAATATTTACGCAACCGACAGGGACGGAAATGATGTTGTTAAATTTGTCGCAGCCGGTATTATGGATCGTATTCGCGACATTACGATTTTCTTAAATCCGACGGATGCATCCTATACGAGATTCGGAAACTCCACGGCTCCCGATAAGATCAGCTGGTCGGATGAAAGCGATGCGGAACTGATGTATGTGGAACCGTACATGGGAAGGGTCCGTGCAGAACTCCGTTCTCCCGATGCGTCAAGTAATCCGTATCTGGTTTACGCATTGTTGATTTATGCTGGACTTGAAGGAATTGAGAAGAAGCTTTCCCTGCCCGAGACGATGAGAGAAGGAGTTATGCTTCCCAAATCACGCAAGGAAGCGGTTCGTTTTGTACAGGAAAGCAGCTTTGTGAAAGAAGTGCTGCCTGCGGAAATTATTGAAGAGTATACTCTTTAAGATTTGCTCGTCTCAAACGGACGAAACCAAATAAGACTACAAATGTAGTACGGAATCGGGATTATCGATTCACTGCATGAAAGAAAGAATACAATATGCCGGGTAATATTCAGCGACGCAATAATATATTGGTCGTGTCGGGCTCGGACCAGTTCGATGCAAAGGTGCACAAGGCTCTTCCTGAGAAGAGTCTGATTTTCGTTGACAAAAAGAAGACGGCAACCCTTGCAAGACGTGCACTTTTGGAGAAGCATTACGATCTGGTAATCATCAATGCTCCGCTTTCCGATGAGATGGGCTATGATCTGGCAATGGATGTTGTGGAGGAATACGGCTCTTCCGTTATCATCGCAACACCTCCCGAAATCTATGATTCTATTTGGGATTATGTGGCCGATTACGGAATCATGGTTATCTTAAAACCGCTGGATCCGGATAATATTTCCAAAGGAATCCGATTCCTCCTGGCAACGCAGGAGCGCATGCACTTATATGTCGAGCAGGTGCAGAAACTGGAAGACAAAGTGGAGGAAGTGAAACTGATCAGTCAGGCTAAAATTCTTTTGATGGAACAAAAACATATTTCCGAAAAAGAAGCACACCGCTTAATCGGAAAGGAAGCCATGGACCACGGCGTGAGCCGCAAGATGGTTGCCAGAACCATCATCGATACCTATGGTTAAAAAAGCCGGAAGTAATTCTTCCGGCTTTTATCTTTCTTTGGTATGAACTTGTCGGAAATATATTTCAGGTATCCGAAATATTATTTAACAGCAGATACAAAAGTCGATACAGTTCCCCGGCTTCTTCAGGGGACAGATTCACGCAGGCTCCCACTTCATACGGGATATTGGAGGCCTTTGATTTCAGCTTCTTTCCCTGTGCAGTCAGTTCCACAACAAGAACACGTTCGTCTTCGGAACTTCTGGTGCGGGTGATATAGCCCTGATTTTCCAGGGATTTCAATAAGGGAGTCAGAGTTCCGCTGTCCAGAAAAAGACGTTTCCCCAATTCTTTGACATTTATATGTTTTTCTTCCCAAAGAACCATCATCGTAATGTACTGCGTGTAGGTTAATCCAAGACGGGAAAGAGGAACGTGATACAGTTTAATGATTTCTCTGGATGCTGCATACAAGGGAAAGCAGAGCTGATTGTCCAATTTTAATGCATCATTTGTTTTCATACAGTTCTCCATTCGTACAGGTAAATCGGATTACAACAGGTCTGCTACCGTTTTATCCAGATCATCCATGGAATAGGTGGGCTCAAATCGTGCAACGATATTGCCTTCACGATCCACGACGAATTTCGTAAAGTTCCATTTAATGTTTCCGTTGTTTTTGTAGTCCTTATCCTGCGATTTTGCAACGCCGGACATCATAAGGGCTTTGGGGCCTTTTCCGAATCCGTCGAACTTTGTGTTTTCCGTAATATACTTCCAAAGAGGAAGAGCGTTCTCACCGTTTACATCCACTTTGGCAAACTGCGGGAATGTAATTCCGAAACGTCCCTTGCAGAAAGTATGGATTTCTTCATCGGTTCCGGGTGCCTGATTGGCAAACTGGTTGCAGGGAAAATCAAGGATTTCAAGACCTTTCTCATGATATTTATCATAGATCTTCTGTAAGTCTTCATATTGCGGAGTGAATCCGCAACCGGTTGCGGTATTTACAATAATCAGAACTTTTCCTTTATAGTCCGCCATGGACACTTCTTCACCTTTTCTCGTTTTAAATGTGTAGTCATAAATACTCATATGCGTTCCTCCTGAATGTGGTAAATACAATAAATAATTTAGATTGGATACAATTTAATTGTAACCAATCAAATGATTTTGTCAACATTTTTTTAAAAAAGTGATTGACAAGTAAAAATGACGGGTGTATTTTATTTCGTGTAAAGGCAATGGCGTCTTTGAGAATTATCTCGAAGGCGCTTTTTCTGTTTTATGAAAACGTATTCGTAAGATCCGGAACTTTCGAGTGCGTCAGCCTTACAACTAAATATTAAATTCATGACAACGGCGTCATTCCAATAATCGAATTGTGGAATGGCGCTTTCTCATTGAAAGGAGAAAACTATGGAAACAGTAAAAGAGTATTTCGGATGTAACGTATTTGATGACAGAGAGATGAAAGCCAATTTACCCGCAAAGGTATACCAGTCTCTTAAGAAAACAATAGATGAAGGAGCAGTACTTGATGTCAGCGTAGCCAATATCGTGGCGGAAGCCATGAAAGAATGGGCACTTAAGAAAGGAGCCACACATTATACACACTGGTTCCAACCGCTTACCGGTATCACTGCAGAGAAACATGATTCCTTCATAAGCCCCTCTCCGGATGGCGGAGTCATCATGGAGTTCTCCGGTAAGGAACTCATTAAGGGCGAGCCCGATGCATCTTCCTTCCCGACCGGCGGTATCAGAGCCACCTTCGAAGCAAGAGGATATACAACCTGGGATCCGACCTCCTATGCATTCATTAAAGGAAAAACACTTTGCATTCCCACAGCATTCTGTGCATACGGCGGACAAGCGCTGGATAAGAAAACCCCGCTTCTTCGTTCCATGGAAGCTTTGAATACACAAGCACTTCGAATCTTAAGATTATTCGGAAACGATACCGCAAAGAGAGTTACCTCTTCGGTAGGTCCGGAACAAGAGTACTTCTTGGTACCCAAGGAAATGTATGACAAACGTCTCGACCTTCGCATGAGCGGCAGAACCTTATTCGGAGCAAAAGCACCGAAGGGTCAGGAGATGGACGATCATTACTTCGGAATCATCAA